>NZ_JBOGBT010000006.1:0-36270 GCF_051656365.1 Silvania sp.
TTGAGCGTCTGTCCTCCGGCCTGCGTATCAACAGCGCGAAAGACGATGCTGCGGGTCAGGCGATTGCTAACCGTTTCACCTCGAACATTAACGGTCTGAACGTGGCGGCGCGTAATGCGAACGACGGTATTTCTCTGGCGCAGACTGCAGAAGGCGCGCTGGGCGAAATCAACAACAACCTGCAGCGAATCCGTGACCTGACTGTTCAGGCGCAGAACAGCTCTAACTCCGCGTCTGACATCGACTCTATCCAGTCTGAAGTTAACCAGCGTATGCAGGAAGTGAACCGCGTCACCAAAGAAACAGATTTCAACGGCATTAAAATTCTGGATAACCGAGCGGCTACTGCTAAAAATTATGACTTCCAGGTCGGTTCTAAAGATGGTGAGAAAATCAGCATCGGTATCAATGGTAGTGGTGGCTGGAACCTAGCAACAGCAGGTGCCGCAGGCATCGATACTGCGGTAGAGAACAAATATGTCATTACAGAAACTGCCGCAACACTGGCTGCAGCTGAAACCAAGAAAGAAGCCGTTAATGGTCAAATGCGTACTGTAGCAGCAGTTGGTTTTGACGTACTGAAAGGTAAAGTAACCGGCGGTGCAGCGGGTGTTGCAGCAGGCACAACGCCTCTGACCGATATCGATGCTGCTATCAAATCAGTCGATACCCAGCGTAGCTCCCTCGGTGCCTCCCAGAACCGTTTTGAATCTACCATCACCAATCTGAACAATACCGTGAACAACCTGTCTGCTGCCCGCAGCCGTATTCAGGATTCCGACTACGCCACCGAAGTATCTAATATGTCCCGCGCGCAGATCCTGCAGCAGGCTGGCTCTTCAGTACTGGCGCAGGCTAACCAGGTTCCACAGACCATGCTGTCCCTGCTGCGTTAATTCAAACTTATCGCGTCAACCCCGCCTCTGCGGGGTTTTTTACTTTCCCTCTATATATAGAACCCCTAAATAACCCCCCATTCCCCCCCCTATTCACACGATTAAAACCCCTCCAGAAACGGATAATCATGCCGATAACTCAACTAACGCAGGGCTGTTTATCGTGAATTCACTCTATACCGCTGATGGTGTAATGGATAAACACTCGCTGTGGCAGCGTTATGTCCCGCTGGTGCGTCACGAAGCATTGCGCCTCCAGGTGCGGCTGCCGGCGAGTGTGGAACTGGACGATCTGCTACAGGCGGGCGGAATCGGGTTATTGAATGCAGTAGACCGGTATGACGCCCTGCAAGGAACGGCATTTACGACTTATGCAGTACAGCGTATTCGTGGTGCGATGCTGGATGAACTGCGCAGCCGTGACTGGGTGCCGCGCAGCGTCCGCCGCAATGCACGCGAAGTGGCGCAGGCGATGGGGCAGCTGGAGCAGGAACTTGGGCGCAACGCAACCGAAACTGAAGTGGCGGAGCGTCTGGGTATCGCGACTGTCGAATATCGTCAGATGTTGCTCGATACCAATAACAGCCAACTCTTCTCTTATGACGAGTGGCGTGAAGAGCATGGCGATAGCATCGAACTGGTGACGGACGATCACAAGCAGGAAAACCCGTTGCACCAGTTAATGGAAGGCAACGTGCGCCAGCGCGTAATGGAAGCGATTGAAGCTTTACCGGAACGTGAACAGCTGGTGCTGACGCTCTATTACCAGGAAGAGCTCAATCTCAAAGAGATTGGTGCGGTACTGGAAGTGGGGGAGTCAAGGGTTAGCCAGTTGCACAGCCAGGCCATTAAACGCTTACGGACCAAACTGGGTAAGTTATAGGTGATGCATATCACCCGATAAGTGCCGCACAACGTGTTGAAACCAGGAGTTATCATGACGGTGCAGCAATCTAAAAGACGGCCATTAAGCCGCTACCTTAAAGACTTTAAACACAGCCAGACGCATTGCGCCCACTGCCAGAAGTTACTCGACCGCATCACGCTGGTTCGTCGCGGAGAAATCGTCAATAAAATTGCGATCTCCCGCCTCGATACCTTGCTGGATGAAGCCGGATGGCAGGAAGAGCAGCAGGAGTGGGTGGCGCTATGTCGTTTTTGTGGCGATCTGCATTGCAAAGAGCAGAGCGACTACTTCGACATTATTGGCTTTAAGCAATTCTTGTTTGAACAAACAGAGATGAGCCACGGCACGGTGCGCGAGTATGTTGTGCGTCTGCGTCGTCTTGGCCAGCATCTGACCACGCAGCGAATTTCCCGTGACTTACTGAGCAATGGTTATCTGGATGAAAATCTGGAACCCTGGCTGCCCGCGACCAGCACCAATAACTATCGGATTGCACTGCGCAAATATGCGCAATTCAAAACGCAAATGCCGATGGCGACCAGGCAGAAAGTCCGCCTCGAAACAACTTCTGATATATATTAAAAATGAATAACATGTAGCGCAGTCGTGTTTGACCTTGCGGTTAAACACCCTACACTACACTCAAAATTCCAATGATATCGGGGTAGGTATGAAATTAGCACTTCTGGGTCGTCAGGCGCTGATGGGTGTAATGGCCGTTGCGCTGGTTGCCGGTATGAGCGTCAAAACATTCGCGGCAGAAGGTCTGTTGAATAAAGTGAAAGAGCGCGGCACGCTGCTGGTGGGGCTGGAAGGGACGTATCCTCCGTTCAGCTACCAGGGCGATGACGGCAAACTGACCGGTTTTGAAGTTGAGTTCGCCGAAGAGTTGGCGAAGCACCTCGGCGTGAAAGCGTCGCTGAAACCGACCAAATGGGACGGCATGCTGGCCTCGCTGGACTCAAAACGTATTGATGTGGTGATTAACCAGGTCACCATCTCTGACGAACGTAAGAAAAAGTATGATTTCTCCACGCCGTATACCGTCTCCGGTATCCAGGCGCTGGTGAAAAAAGGCAATGAAGGCACTATCAAGTCGGCTGCGGACCTGAAAGGGAAAAAAGTCGGTGTTGGTCTGGGCACTAACTACGAAGAGTGGCTGCGTAAAAACGTACAGGGCGTGGACATTCGTACCTATGATGATGACCCGACTAAATACCAGGATCTGCGCGTAGGCCGTATCGACGCCATTCTGGTTGACCGTCTGGCAGCGCTGGATCTGGTTAAGAAAACCAAAGACACGCTGGCCGTTGCCGGTGATGCGTTCTCCCGCCAGGAAGCGGGCGTAGCAATCCGTAAAGACAACGACGATCTGGTCAAAGCTATCGACGCTGCAATCGCCGAGATGCAAAAAGACGGCAGCCTGAAGGCGCTCTCCGAGAAGTGGTTCGGGGCAGATATCACAAAGTAAGCAGTTAGCTAACAAAAAAGGCGCTTATCAAAGCGCCTTTTTTATTTCCTCGCCGTCAGCGTGCATAATAAAAACATCAGACTTAGACAGGGTTACGGAGGTTTTCATGTCACTACAGAACTTAACGCGTTTTCCACGCCTCGAATTTATTGGCGCACCCACTCCGCTGGAGTATTTACCGCGCTTATCGGATTACCTCGGGCGCGATATTTTGATCAAACGTGACGATGTGACGCCGATGGCAATGGGCGGCAATAAGCTGCGCAAACTGGAGTTTCTGGCGGCGGATGCCCTGCGCGAAGGGGCCGATACGCTGATTACCGCAGGGGCGATTCAGTCCAACCATGTTCGCCAGACCGCCGCCGTGGCGGCCAAGCTGGGCCTGCACTGCGTGGCGCTGCTGGAAAACCCGATTGGTACCCGGGCAGAAAACTACCTCAGCAACGGCAACCGCCTGCTGCTGGATCTGTTTAATGTGCAAATCGAGATGTGCGATGCCCTGACCGATCCGCAGGCGCAGCTTCACGAGCTGGCGACCCGCGTCGAAGCACAGGGTTTTCGCCCTTACGTGATTCCGGTGGGCGGTTCAAACGCGCTGGGTGCGCTGGGCTACGTCGAAAGCGCGCTGGAGATTGCCCAGCAGTGTGAAGGCGCGGTCGGGATCTCCTCGGTGGTGGTGGCCTCCGGCAGTGCGGGCACCCATGCCGGGCTGGCGGTTGGGCTGGAGCAACTGATGCCCGAGGTCGAGCTGATTGGCGTCACCGTGTCGCGCAGCATCGCGATGCAAAAGCCGAAGGTCGTCACCCTGCAGCAGGAGGTGGCGCAGCAGCTGGAGGTGAGCGCCAGTAACGACATTATTCTGTGGGACGACTACTTTGCGCCCGGCTACGGCACCCCGAATGACGAGGGGACGGAGGCGGTAAAACTGCTGGCGCGGCTGGAAGGGATCCTGCTGGATCCGGTTTACACCGGTAAAGCGATGGCAGGGCTTATCGACGGTATCAGTCAGAAGCGCTTTAAAGATGAAGGACCGATTCTGTTTATTCATACTGGCGGTGCACCGGCGCTGTTTGCCTACCATCCTCATGTCTAAAGCACAGGCAGAAAAATCATAATGCAAGAAAGTATCCAACTGGTGATTGATTCATTGCCCTTCCTGCTGAAAGGCGCGGTATTTACGCTGCAGCTGAGTATCGGCGGGATGTTCTTTGGACTGGTGCTGGGCTTTGTGCTGGCATTGATGCGCATGTCGCCCATCCTGCCCGTCCGCTGGCTGGCGCGGTTCTATATCTCGGTGTTTCGCGGTACGCCGCTTATTGCCCAGCTGTTTATGATCTATTACGGTTTGCCGCAGTTCGGTATCGAGCTTGATCCGATCCCGGCGGCGATGATTGGCCTGTCGCTGAACACCGCGGCCTACACCTCGGAAACGCTGCGCGCGGCGATCTCTTCCATCGAAAAAGGGCAGTGGGAAGCGGCGGCCAGTATTGGCATGACGCCGTGGCAAACCCTGCGTCGCGCTATTCTCCCGCAGGCGGCGCGCGTGGCTCTGCCCCCGCTCAGCAACAGTTTTATCAGCCTGGTGAAAGACACCTCGCTGGCGGCCACCATTCAGGTGCCGGAGCTGTTCCGCCAGGCGCAGCTCATCACCTCACGCACGCTGGAGGTTTTTACCATGTACCTCGCGGCCTCGCTGATCTACTGGGTGATGGCGACGGTGCTCTCGGCGCTGCAGAACCATTTTGAAAACCAGCTTAACCGCCAGGAGCGTGATCCGAAATGAGTGCTATCGACGTCAAAAACCTGGTGAAGAAATTTCACGGACAGACCGTTCTGCACGGGATCGACCTCGAAGTGCAGGAAGGGGAGGTAGTGGCGATCATCGGGCCGAGCGGCTCGGGTAAAACCACGCTGTTGCGCAGTATCAACCTGCTGGAACACCCCGAGGGCGGAACCATCCGCGTGGGCGATATCACCATCGATACGGGTAAATCGCTTAACCAGCAGAAGGGGCTGATCCGCCGCCTGCGTCAGCAGGTGGGGTTTGTATTTCAGAGCTTTAATCTGTTTCCGCATCGCACGGTGCTGGAAAACATTATTGAAGGGCCGGTGATCGTCAAAGGCGAGTCGAAAGAGGATGCCACTGCCCGCGCCCGCGAGCTGCTGACGAAGGTGGGGCTGTCGGGTAAAGAGACCAGCTATCCGCGTCGACTCTCCGGCGGGCAGCAGCAGCGCGTAGCCATTGCCCGCGCGTTGGCTATGCGACCTGACGTCATTCTGTTTGATGAACCGACCTCGGCGCTGGATCCGGAGCTGGTGGGCGAGGTGCTGAACACCATTCGTCAGCTGGCGCAGGAGAAGCGTACCCTTGTCATCGTCACCCACGAGATGAGCTTTGCCCGCGACGTTGCGGACCGGGCGATCTTCATGGATCAAGGACGCATCGTAGAACAGGGGCCGGCAAAATCACTGTTTGCCAACCCGCAGCAGCCACGTACGAAGCAATTTCTGGAAAAATTTCTAATGCAGTAGCATTTTTGCACTCTTTTGCTCCGGAATTAATCTCCGGAGCAAATTATTGTTCCTGTGAATGCATCTGGGCGTGATTAAATGCTGTCGATATGCTTATAACTCTATAATTTCTGTAGATATTTGCCGCTGAGCCGATATTTTATATATATAAATAAGATTTATGTGTTAGTTTATGAATACATAATAATGATTATCTTTTACAGGGGTTTTATTTCGTAAGTATGAAGGATTTAGACTTTTTCACATGGCGACGGGAATGCTTTGTGCGGTTTCAGGAGATGACTTCTGCCGACGAGGTATATTCCGAACTACAACGACAAACCCAGACGCTGGGTTACGATTTTTATGCCCTCTGCGTGCGTCATCCGGTACCTTTCACGCGGCCTAAACTCTCGCTGCATTCGACCTACCCGCAGCAATGGATGTCTCAGTATCAGGCAGAAAATTACTTTGCGATCGATCCGGTACTGAAGCCGGAGAATTTCGTGCACGGTCATTTACCCTGGAATGATGCGTTATTCGCGGAGGCACAACCTCTGTGGGACGGTGCGCGTGACCATGGGCTGCGCAAGGGAATTACGCAATGTCTGATGCTGCCGAATCATGCGCTTGGTTTTCTTTCGGTATCCAGTACCAGTCTCTCTGGGCAGGCAATGGCGGGCGAAGTGGTTGAATTACGTCTACAAATGCTGGTGCAAATGGCGATGACCACGCTGCTGCGTTTCGAGCATGAAATGGTGATGCCGCCGGAGATGAAATTCAGCAAGCGCGAAAAAGAAATTCTGAAATGGACGGCGGAAGGGAAAACGTCAGCAGAAATAGCGATCATTCTGTCTATTTCTGAAAACACGGTAAACTTCCATCAGAAGAATATGCAGAAGAAATTCAATGCGCCTAATAAGACGCAGATTGCGTGCTATGCGGCCGCGACGGGGATTATCTGACAACACTTCTGTTCTGCGTGGCAGGCGAGTAAACGGCTGAATGCGATGCTTTCAGCCGTTTTTGTTTTATTGACGGTAAGCTTGTTTGATTTGCTTAACGGTGCCGGAAAATACCTCGGCCTGAGCCTGGTCTTCCATCTGCGCGATTTGGCGTTCCATCTTAATGATCACACGCCCAGCGTCTGCCTGACCCATCGCCTGCAGCATCAGCGTCAGCAGTGATTTCAGGCAGGAGACTTCCTGCGCCAGTTCTTGATTATTTTCTGCAGTGGCGAAATCAGGTGTGCTCATTTATTTTCCTCATTAAAAAACGGCGCTTAAGCGCTTAGATCAAAGTTATGGCGGCGGAGTATACCACAAGCTGTCTGGAAAAACGCAGTGGTTGTTTTTTGTTCTTTTTCGCATTCTGTTTATTTAACTGAACAAGCATTAAGTTTATGTGTTCTGCCTGTTTAGTCGTAATTAATTGTTGGTTAAGGTTTGCGCGGCGTTAATTGTTGTTACAAAAATCTATTAGATATTTTAACAAAACTAAAATAGCGCTAAAAAAATGTGGTTTCCGAAAACATCAGGCTGCGAACCTGTCTGCAGCGCGTTACGTAAGGTTTTTGTTTCCAGTTGATGTACAAGTTAATTTCCAAAAACGAGAGCCCTGGGGCGAGCGTCCTGTTTTAACGTTTTTAAGTTGAGTCAAAAACCGTTAATATAAGCCGAATTAGCTGTCCGTAGCGTTATCCCTATTCTGGAGAATGTCCTTTGATCAACGTCCTTCTTGTTGATGACCACGAACTGGTGCGCGCAGGGATACGACGCATTCTTGAAGATATAAAAGGTATTAAAGTCGCCGGTGAGGCTTGCTGCGGTGAAGACGCCGTCAAATGGTGCCGTTCAAATAGCGCTGATGTTGTGCTGATGGACATGAATATGCCCGGCATTGGCGGTCTGGAAGCGACCCGCAAGATCGCCCGCTCCTTTGTGGATACCAAAGTCATCATGCTGACGGTTCATACCGAGAATCCGCTGCCTGCAAAAGTGATGCAGGCCGGCGCGGCGGGTTATTTAAGTAAAGGTGCAGCCCCGCAGGAGATGGTCAATGCCATCCGGTCCGTGTTTTCCGGGCAGCGCTATATTGCCTCTGATATCGCGCAGCAGATGGCCCTGAGCCAGATTGAGCCAGAAAAAACCGAATCGCCGTTTGCCAGTTTGTCTGAGCGTGAATTGCAGATTATGCTGATGATCACCAAAGGTCAGAAGGTGAATGAGATTTCCGAGCAGCTGAATCTCAGCCCGAAAACGGTGAACAGCTACCGCTACCGCATGTTCAGTAAACTGAACATCCATGGCGACGTCGAACTTACTCACCTGGCCATTCGCCACGGTCTTTGCAATGCCGAGACCTTAATAAGCCAGTGAGTAACGTGTTTGAATCCAGTGCTTTTCTTAAAACCGTAACCAGCCAGCCAGGCGTCTACCGGATGTACGACGCGGGCGGCACGGTTATTTATGTCGGAAAAGCGAAGGATCTGAAAAAGCGCCTTTCCAGCTATTTCCGCAGCAATCTCGCCTCCCGCAAGACAGAGGCGCTTGTCGCGCAGATCCAGCAAATCGACGTCACCGTCACCCATACGGAGACCGAAGCGCTGCTGCTGGAGCATAACTACATCAAGCTATATCAGCCGCGTTACAACGTGCTGCTACGTGATGACAAATCCTATCCCTTTATCTTTCTCAGCGGCGATACCCATCCGCGCCTGGCGACCCATCGCGGCGCGAAGCATGCGAAAGGTGAGTATTTCGGCCCATTCCCTAACGGCTATGCCGTGCGGGAAACCCTGGCACTGTTACAAAAAATCTTCCCAATCCGCCAGTGTGAAAACAGCGTCTATCGCAACCGCTCCCGGCCCTGTCTGCAGTATCAGATTGGCCGCTGTCTGGGGCCGTGCGTGGAAGGGCTGGTCAGCGAAGAGGAGTATGCTCAGCAGGTGGACTACGTGCGCCTGTTCCTTGCCGGGAAAGACGATCAGGTGCTGACCCAGCTGATTGCGCGCATGGAAAAGGCCAGCCAGGCGCTGGCCTTTGAAGAGGCCGCGCGCATTCGCGATCAGATCCAGGCGGTACGTCGGGTCACGGAAAAACAGTTTGTCTCCAACACCGGCGACGATCTTGACGTGATTGGCGTGTCGTTTGACGCGGGTATGGCCTGCGTGCACGTGCTGTTTATCCGCCAGGGTAAAGTGCTGGGCAGCCGCAGCTATTACCCGAAGGTGCCGGGCGGCACGGAACTTGGCGAAGTGGTGGAAACCTTTGTCGGCCAGTTCTATTTACAGGGCAGTCAGATGCGCACCCTGCCGTCGGAAATCCTGCTCGATTTTAACCTCAGCGATAAAACGCTGCTGGCGGATTCGCTTTCGGAGCTGGCAGGGCGTCGCGTCAACGTTCAGACCAAACCCCGCGGCGATCGCGCCCGCTATCTGAAGCTGGCACGCACCAACGCGGCCACGGCGCTGACGACCAAACTGTCGCAACAGTCAACGATTCATCAGCGTCTGAATGCGCTGGCAACCGTGCTGAACCTGCCGGAAGTGAAGCGGATGGAGTGTTTCGATATCAGCCATACGATGGGGGAGCAAACTGTGGCCTCCTGCGTGGTATTCGATGCTAACGGCCCTCTGCGGGCTGAATATCGCCGCTATAACATCACGGGCATCACGCCAGGGGATGATTACGCCGCGATGAATCAGGTGCTGCGCCGTCGTTACGGAAAAGCGATTGAAGAAAGTAAGATCCCGGATGTGATTGTCATCGACGGGGGCAAAGGTCAACTTGGTCAGGCAAAAGCGGTATTTGCCGAACTGGACGTCGCCTGGGATAAGCATCATCCGCTGCTGCTGGGCGTGGCAAAAGGTACCGATCGTAAGGCCGGGCTGGAAACCCTGTTTCTGGAGCCGGAAGGAGAGGGCTTTAACTTGCCGCCGGATTCGCCTGCGCTGCATGTTATCCAACATATTCGCGATGATTCGCACGATCACGCGATTGGCGGTCACCGTAAAAAACGGGCAAAAGTTAAAAATACCAGTACCCTGGAGACAATCGAAGGCGTTGGGCCAAAACGTCGCCAGATGCTGTTGAAATATATGGGAGGTTTGCAAGGTTTACTCAACGCCAGCGTCGAGGAAATTGCAAAAGTGCCGGGTATTTCGCAAGGGCTGGCAGAAAAGATCTACTACTCGTTGAAACATTGAGGGCTCTGTAGCAACATAGGGCTAATAATTACTGACAACAAACAGTTACCGTCCCTATGCGATTAAATATCCCTACGTTGTTGACGCTTTTTCGCGTCGTCCTTATCCCTTTCTTTGTACTGGCTTTTTATCTGCCATTCGTCTGGGCTCCCTTCGCATGTGCACTGATCTTTTTTGTCGCGGCAGTGACAGACTGGTTTGATGGCTACCTGGCGCGTCGCTGGAACCAGAGCACCCGTTTTGGCGCCTTCCTCGATCCGGTCGCGGACAAGGTGATGGTCGCGATCGCGATGGTGCTGGTGGTTGAGCACTACCACACCTGGTGGGTGACGCTGCCAGCCGCCACCATGATTGCCCGCGAAATCATTATCTCGGCCCTGCGTGAGTGGATGGCTGAGCTGGGTAAACGCAGCAGCGTGGCGGTTTCGTGGATTGGAAAGGTGAAGACCACGTCACAGATGGCCGCGCTGGTGTGGATGCTGTGGCGTCCCAACGAGTGGGTAGAGTGGGCCGGTATCGGTCTGTTTATGGTTTCTGCGGTGCTGACGCTGTGGTCGATGCTGCAATATTTGAACGCCGCGCGCGGGGATTTGCTTGATCAGTGATCGTTTCGCCGTAATTTTCAGCAAACGATCTATGGTTGCGAAAAATAACGTTGACTCAAAACGTCAGGTAAGTAGAATGCAACGCATCGAACGGCGGCACGCTTCGCCAGTCGATAGCAAAATCAAGTGATTAGCTTGATGATTGCGGGAATAGCTCAGTTGGTAGAGCACGACCTTGCCAAGGTCGGGGTCGCGAGTTCGAGTCTCGTTTCCCGCTCCAAATTTAGAAACATCGGCAATTGCGGGTGTGAGTTGTAAGAGCAAAGATTTTAAGGCGCGTTAGCAAAGCGGTTATGTAGCGGATTGCAAATCCGTCTAGTCCGGTTCGACTCCGGAACGCGCCTCCAATTTCTTCCCGAGCCCGGATGGTGGAATCGGTAGACACAAGGGATTTAAAATCCCTCGGCCATAGGCTGTACGAGTTCAAGTCTCGTTCCGGGTACCATGGGAAATAAGCAGAATAATCAAAGCAATAAGCAGTGTCGTGAAACCACCGAAAGGTGGTTTTTTTGTGCCTGAAATTTGTGCCCAGGGGGGCCCATGGGGTGCAATGACGTTCAATTTTCAGCCTGGGAATGCACATTTTCATGCCTCAATCCCAGCACAGGAAATACCGCAGTGTAAGCGATTTTCCGGTACCTTCTCCGGACATGGAACACCCTCAGCCGTTCCAGGTCAGGAAATGAAATTTAAAACACCTTTGATGAAAAATCGTTTTTTACTTCACTTTCTATATAGGTATTCAGACCCCACCCGGCACGTGCCAGCTCTTTCATTTTTTCCAGATGTTCCGGCCCGGGATGGCGGATATCGTAAACATAGACGTGATTGTTCTTAAAACGGACTTTAATCGAGTTGGCCTCAATCTGGAAGCTGACGACCTGTGAATCACCGCTTTTGTTGGCGTAATTTTCCATACCGCATCCTGTTAGCTAAGCCTGATTTCTGGCGAAGTTATCTATTAACCACGTCCTGCATTCTCATACAGGGTACTGGCTCACGCTTTGCGTAACAGACCAAAATAATATACGCCACTCTGAAATTTACTCTCAGCCAGACATCCCCCTGATTCACTCATCAGCCCGAGTTGGGAACAGAAAAAGGCCTTTATTGCGTAGTCATACCGCTATCGTTAGGGTAAATTACTGAGGTATCCCCTCACGTCTTTTGATTTAACTAAATTTTTGTTTGCCGTTAAACCAGCATGCACAGATGAGTAATGCGGTGTTATACCGGTCTGCGTGAGTCTCCAGTGCTTTCATCTTAAGATAATGACGCCAATGGTCTGGACAATAGAATTTACCGCGCAGTTTGAGAAAGAGCTAAAACAGTTAACGACTGCGATGGGAACGGCGTGGCTTAGCGAACTGGACAACATAAAAGATTATCCCTTTAATGTTAATGCTTCTTCTCTTAAAGAGGGGAATCCGTCAAAAGGGTATCGTTGGCGGAAAGGCGAATTAACGATCAATTTCCGCCTGCAGTTATCATCTTCCTCAATACTACTGATTAGTGCAAATCAGCTAAAAAACAAAACACCCCTAAAAGCGGTCGATGAGACCTCACAAGGGATGCTGAGCCAGCTTCTGAAAAGCATTGCCCAACTTAAAGACACGGCTCCAACGCAGGATTTATTAGACGCAGGTGGAATAGAGAACCTGCCGGTGACCATCGAGGAGATATTGCTCGATCAATCAGATCTGTATCTCTTGTCAATACCCGACCATTACCATCCGTATATCCTCGAATGTAACAGTTTTGAACTGGCACGAGCGCGGGGCGTACCTGCTGATATTTGCGATCGTATAGAGGAATATGTTCGTTCTCCGTCTCAACATCAGATTGGGCGTATTTACTCTTTAAGTCATCAGGACTCTTTACTATCAATTGCTTGCGAACCGTTGCGTAAGTTTTTGGCTGTGCTTGATCCCCAACAAAAATCGATAGTTGATAAATCTATTTCTGCAGGACCTATGTTAATCAGGGGAGGGCCAGGCACAGGTAAGACGCTCATCAATTTAGCGCGAATAAACAAAATCCGTGAAGAAGAAGAGAGCAAGACCCTACTTAATGCAGGTCAGATTCGCGTAGGATTCATCACCTTTAATAAGGCATTATCGTTATCAGCAAAAAGCATGTACGATAATATCAGTAAAAAAACGGCTAACGTGAAAGTTGAATTTAAAACACTCGACTCAATTACATACCAGTTAGGCTCGAAGATCACCAGCTCTCAACCAGAGATTGCAAGTCAAAAAAATCAGATCGATTGTTTACGTCATATTGTGTCATCGTTGGGTGAATCTGCTGAGGAAACCTCATATATCGCGACAATAGTACAGCGTAGAGGATGGGCTTTCATACTGGAAGAGTTTGAACAAATTATAGTAGGCAATAACCTGCTGGAACTTACCGACTATCAGGAATTCCCTCGTAAAGGGCGGAAAACACCACTCCAAATTAAAGAAAGAAACGCTATCCATTTGATGTTTAAAGCATGGGTCAAAGCGTTACGTAGCCATAACTTTACGACTTTTGCGCTTCGCCGACTTAAAATATTACGTGCGATGGAAAAGGAACAATTAGCCTTTCAAAAGTACGATTTCCTTTTTGTCGATGAACTACAGGATCTTTCTGTTGTGGCAATACGGATCGTCACCAGACTGGTTTCAGACGTTCGATTTTTGACTTTTACAGCAGATACAGCCCAATCCATTTACCTCAAATCACCTTCCTGGAATGGCATCTATCCCGATTTGCGCTTCCATGCTGGTAATAGTTTTATTTTGCGAAACTCTTACCGAATGACAAAGCAGATAGTCAAAGCTATTCAACCATTACGTTTGAACGCTGGCGATGCAGAAAAGGATGATGACGGAATCAACAATGCTGTTTTCAGTGGCGAGTTGCCCTATTGGGTTCATTCTCCGGCTGAGAAGCACCTGAGTTACACGGCTGATATCATCAGCAGATTAATAAATGTTCTCAAGATCAATCCGGGTCAGATCGCCATAATGGTGCCAGATATCAAACTAACAGAAAGTGCGATGTCGCAAATGTCCTCTGCAGGCATTGCGGCAGAAACTGTTAATCGGGCAAATGCCATTGATCTTGATGCACCACATGTTCACATTTTGACACCTCATGCAGCAAAGGGGCTCGAGTTTCCTTTTGTGTTCGCTCTTTATGTCACCAGTGACAAATACCCGCAAAAAGCGGCACTCCTGAACTGTATGGACGAGCTTCAGCAAAGTGAAGAAATGGATAAAGCAAAGCGATTGTTATATGTTGCTTTGTCACGGGCAGCCAGAAGTTTATGGATGTTCACGGATAACCGAAGTCCTTGCCTCTTCCTACAGGATCTTAATCAGCAAGACTGGAACAGGCAAATCTTAAGCTGAGAAAACGCTATGGCAGATGATTTAATTAATGAAATGTTGCGATCGGTCCTTGGCGAAACTGCGCCTAAATCAGTCAACTTTGCAGAAATCAATCGCGATATTATTCCTGTGGAAGGGCAACGTCAGGACAGGATATTTTCATCCAACAAGGAATACGATCTCACGGGTATAGAGGTTTCTGATGAGTATCTTGCCGTTGAGAAAGTCCTGACATCGGGAATACCGGCAGCAATGTTTGTGACTGGTGAAGCAGGTACGGGTAAGTCGACAATGATCCATTACCTGATGAATAAAATGGAAGGGGTGGCGCTTGTTGCTCCCACGGCAATTGCCGCGACAAATATTGGTGGCGTTACCCTGCACTCTTTTTTTGGCCTGAGCCCCGCGCATTGTGAACCAGATGATGACATTGTTATCCCAATGGCGAAGCGCATTGTTCTGGAAAAAATGACATGCCTGATTATTGATGAAATCTCGATGGTTTCGCCAAATCTTATCGATGTCATGGATAAAATATTACGTCAGGCACGAGAGAGTCACTTACCCTTTGGGGGTGTACCTGTTTTGTTCGTTGGCGATTTGTTTCAGTTACCCCCGGTGGTGTCATCGCAGGAAGAGAGCATCTTCTTTTCACATCGCTACCATACCCGTTTTTTCTTTTCAGCCAATGTTTTTGAAAATATCAATATCGTCCCTGTCAGGTTACGCCAGGTGCGCAGACAGAGTGATGCGACCATGACGACGGCGCTGGCCGATATTCGAATTGGTCACAATCTGGATGTTTCATTAGGCTTATTTAACCGAGAGTGCTACCTGAAACGTACCGGGCAACCCGAGCAAGATAATGTTCATCTGGTGCCCACCAATTCAAAAGCAAATGAAATTAATAGTCGCATGTTGGCCAAATTGCCTGGCGAGACATTTATCTATCATGCCAAAACTGAAGGCATTAAAGATATTTCAAAGTGGCGGTTGAATGTGCCTTCGCGACTGGAGTTAAAAGTCGGTGCAAAAGTCGTGTTCCTGAAAAACAACACGCCATACTGGATTAATGGTGACACGGCAGTCGTTGTTGAACTTGCAGAAGATAAGATATTAGTAAAACTTGACAGAACAGACAATGCTTTGTTAGTTCAAAAGAACAGCTGGCATCAACTTCGCTATAGCTATAATTATCAGTCCCGGCAGTTGGAAAAAGAGATTGTGGCTTCCTTTGAACAATACCCTTTAGCGCCAGGTTGGGCATTGACGATTCATAAATCGCAGGGGATGACCCTGACAGACTACACCATTGATTTTTCAACCACACCCTTTGACTCTGGACAGGTTTATGTTGCACTTTCGAGGGCTAAAACGATGGAGAGTATCAGGCTTACATACCCTGTTAAAAAATCGTTTGTAAAAGTTGAATCAGCTATTATTCAGTTCTATCAAAAACTCGGTTTATTATAATTTGTTCGGCAGTGAACCAAGCTGCAAAAAATTAAAATACATGAACTCAATATGAAAAAAATTGAGCCCGAAGTTAATCTTAAATATGCTCTGGGGCGGTTTTTTCCCTGTCTCAGGCTGGCCCCCACGTTGTGCGACAGGGCCAACCTAAAACACTTAAATCAGTCCCCCATCAACCTTCACAATAATTTTCCGCAGCGGCGCGCCTTCTCCCAGGCTGCCCATCGGGCGATGCAGCTCGCCGGGGAACAGCACCGCCAGCTCGCCAGGGTGCAGATGGATCAGCGTTTCGCTGCTGATCTGGGTGCAAAAGCCAATGTCATGCGCGGCGTTAAATTCCCCGTCCGCAACGATCTCCAGCCCTCGGTTTCCCGCACCAATAATCTCTTCACCCACCAGCACAATGTGGATATCAATATAGTGCCGATGAAATTCCGGGCGCAGTCCGGCGAGCGGATGGGTTTCCCCCTCGACAACGTTAAAGAAAATGTTATCGCCATCGACCGTATATTTACCGGCTGGTAGCGTGTGCGGCTCCTGCTGGATAATGGCGCGCAGCGCTTTGCGGATGGCGGCAGGGTAAAAAGGGTTTTGCTCGGCGCCAGTCAGGGTATCAATGATCATGCCGGGATCCTCTGGAGGGGTTGAGGGTTGAGTAAAGCTAACGCGTGCCCGACAATCTGGGCGACGTCCGGGGCAATATCGACAGCCACAATATCCGGCTCGCTCTCGTCCGGGGCTTCCAGGGCGGCGAACTGGCTGCGCAGCAGCGCTTCTGGCATAAAGTGGCCTTTACGCTGCTGCATGCGCTGCAAAATGCAGTCGTAATCACCGGTGAGCCATAAAAAGCGCAGGGCGGGATTCCCCTGACGGAGCTGGTCACGATAGCGTTTTTTCAACGCCGAACAGACCAGGATACCGGACTCGTTCTTTTGCCCGAGGCTGAAAATAACATCGCCGATGCGATCCAGCCACGGCAGGCGGTCGCTGTCTTCCAGCGGCTGACCGGAGGCCATTTTGACGATATTCTGCCGGGGATGGAGGTCGTCGCCATCAATGAATTTAGCGCCGATGGCATGCGACAGCGCCAGCCCGACGGTGGTTTTCCCGGTGCCCGAGACACCCATTAAGATAATGCAAAGCTCTGCCATGATGCGCTCCCCACTCAGACGGCAACCAGCATTCCGCCGTCGACAAACAGCAGATGCCCGTTCACAAAGTTCGATGCGCTGGATGAGAGGAATACCGCCGCGCCGACCAGCTCCTGCGGATCACCCCAACGCGCGGCAGGCGTGCGTTTGCACAGCCAGTCGGTAAAGGCTTGATCGTCGACCAGCGTCTGGGTCATCGCGGTTTTAAAGTAGCCGGGGGCAATGCCGTTCACCTGGATGTTATGTCGCGCCAGCTCTACGCACATGCCGCGCGTCAGCATTTTGACCGCACCTTTGGCGGCGGCATATGGGGTAATGGTGTCGCGCCCCAGTTCGCTCTGCATGGAGCAGATATTGACGATTTTCCCTGCGTTGCGCGTCACCATCCGTTTCGCGACCGCCTGGGAAACCAGGAATACAGCCGTCTGGTTGACGGAAATAACGTCATTCCACTCCTGAACCGGGAATTCGGTAAAAGGATGACGGCGCTGAATACCGGCGTTATTAAATAAGACATCAATCGGACCCATATTCTGTTCAATCTGGTGAATAGCCGTTTCAACGGAATCCGGATCGGTGACATTAAATACCGCGGTATGGGCCGTCGCGCCTTCATCACGTAATGTCATTGCCGCCTGCTCGGCGCGTTCAGGGGAAATATCATTGATAATAATTTCTGCGCCATATTGCGCCAGACCTTGCGCCATCACCAGGCCGATACCCTGGCCGGAGCCGGTAATTAAAATACGCTTGCCTTGCAAATTGAATAAATTGTTCATCACTGTTTCCTGTATTGCGGCGGAAATGCATTTAGCAGACGCCGTCTATCTCACGGTTTTTACGCCGGAGAAACTGTGATGCA
The DNA here is from genome assembly GCF_051656365.1 of Silvania sp. NCBI lineage: Bacteria > Pseudomonadati > Pseudomonadota > Gammaproteobacteria > Enterobacterales > Enterobacteriaceae > Silvania > Silvania sp. The sequence goes on from NZ_JBOGBT010000006.1 coordinate 17,464, forward strand.
GATCACTGGCAATTATGTTACGAAAAGGGGTTACAGCATGTGTGATCCGGGGCGGGCATTTGCCGGATAATCCTTAGCGTGCGGGCCCTGGCGGGGGAGAGTTCATTCTCTTTTGCGCCCCCAACAGGCATAATGGCGGGATACGGTTTCGGTTATCACGGGCAGCAGCAATGAAAGTACAACGTATTACGTTAGATGATGTCGCCACCCTGGCAGGGGTGACGAAAATGACCGTCAGCCGCTATTTACGCACCCCAGAAAAAGTCAAACCCGAAACGGCAGCGCGTATTGCCAGCGTAATTGCCGAAGTCGGCTATCAGCCCGATCCCGATAATCCCGCCGTCAGCAGCCAGGCGACGCCGCGCATTGGTGTATTAATTCCCTCCTTTAATAACCAGATCTTTGCCGATGTTCTGGCGGGGATTGAGTCAGTAACAACCGCCCACGGATACCAGACGCTGGTGGTTAATTACGATTATGACAGCCAGCGCGAAGAGGAGCAGATTGCGACGGTGCTGGCGCTGAACGTGAAGGCGCTGTTATTAACCGAATCCGTGCATACCCTGCGGGCCGAGAAATACCTTAAAGCGGCAAAAATACCGGTGGCGGAAGTGATGGGTTTATCCTCCAACCCTGATCGGATTAACGTCGGCTTTGATAATTACCGCGCCGGGTTTGATATGACCAATATGCTGCTGGCGAGCGGGAAAAAGCAGATTATCTATTTTGGATCGATGTCCGATATTCGTGATGAACAGCGCTATGCCGGTTATTGCCAGGCGATGAGCGAAGCCGGGCGGGAAGTCGGGCGAATTGCACCGAATAAAGTCTCGTCGGTGATGATTGGCACCGGCATGATGACCCTTGCCAGGCAGATGTATAAAGAGATGGACGGCATTCTCTGCACCAACGATGACCTGGCGGTCGGGGTGTTACAGGAGTGCATCGCCTCGGGTATCAAGGTGCCGCAGGAGATGGCCATCGCCGGTTTTCATGGTCTGGAGATTGGGCAGATCATCACCCCGCGGCTGGCGAGCGTTCTGACTCCGCGCGTTGAAATGGGCAAAGTGGCGACGGAGATCCTGATCAAAAAGATAAAAGGTCTGCCGACCATCGAAAAAGTGGACCTGCACTACCGCCTGTCTCTGGGCGAAACGATCTGAGACCCGGTTTTTGCCTTCAGGATCACGTCATCTGTAACACGGATTTCTAACACGATTCAGCGTGATGTAGATCGCAAAACGCTGCCCGGAAAAGCCGTTTGATAGGACAACGCTAATGTTGAAACTCTCAAACAGGTACTCCAATGACGACTGCAAATCCAAAAACTGTGTTGTTGATTGCTCCGGTAGTTGACGGCTTGCTGGATAAACTCTCCTCTGCCTTCCAGGTTTTCCGCCTGTATGACCAGCACGATCCCCACGCGTTTCTCCAGCAGATAGGGGCGCAGGTGCAGGCCGTGGTCACTCGTGGTGATGTGGGCGTGACCCGTGAGGTGCTGACACAACTGCCGAACGTCGGGCTGGTGGCGATCTTTGGCGTGGGTACGGACGCGGTGGACCTCGACTATACCCGCACCCGCAATATTGCCGTCACTATTACCTCCGGCGTGCTGACCAACGATGTGGCCGATCTGGCGATGGGTCTACTGCTGACCGGCGCTCGCCAGCTCTGCCAGGGCGATAAATTTGTCCGCGAAGGGCGCTGGCTCAAACAGGGGCCGGCGCTGGCAACCCAGGTAAGCGGCAAACGGATTGGGATTTTTGGCATGGGGAATATCGGCCAGGCCATTGCCCGTCGTGCTACCGGATTTGATATGGAGATCCTTTACACCGATCGTAAAAAACTCCAGCACGTCGATTATCAATGGTGCGCGGACCTGCATACCCTCGCACACGAAAGTGATTTTCTGGTGATTGCGGCCTCGGGTGGGGCGGCGAACCGGGGGCTTATTGATACCAGCGTCTTCAACACCATGCCAAAACATGCCTGGCTGATTAACGTTGCACGCGGCAGCCTGGTGGATGAACCCGCCTTAATCCGGGCATTACAAAACGGGGTAATTGCCGGGGCAGGATTAGACGTTTATGAAGACGAGCCGCATGTGCCAGCAGCGCTTATCGCCATGGATAACGTGGTGCTGCAGCCGCATGTGGCCAGCGCCACGCATGAAACCCGGCAGCGCATGAGTGAGGTGGTGTTTAACAATGTCACGGCGTATTTTGCTGCGGCACCGCTGCCGAATGCGATTGATTAATCAGGCTGTATTGACCTCGCGATAACGTTATTTCCCTCGAGAGAGTATGAATGATGAATGAGAAAATACCTGGCACTCGCTGGTTGCGCATCATTGCCCCGGTTCTGATCGCCTGCATTATTTCTTTTATGGACAGAGTTAATATTAGTTTTGCCCTGCCGGGCGGAATGGAAGCCGATTTAGGTATTACCAGCCAGATGGCTGGGGTCGCCAGCGGGATATTTTTTATCGGTTATTTATTTCTGCAAATACCGGGCGGGCGAATTGCCGTTAACGGCAGCGGGAAACGCTTTATCGCCTGGTCGCTGCTGGCCTGGGCGATTGTGTCGGTGGCGACCGGCTTTGTGACGCATCAATACCAGCTGCTGGTGCTGCGCTTTATTCTTGGCGTCTCGGAAGGCGGAATGCTGCCGGTGGTGCTGACGATGGTCAGTAACTGGTTCCCGGAAAAAGAGATCGGCCGGGCCAATGCCTTCGTAATGATGTTTGCCCCGCTGGGCGGCATGTTAACGGCACCGCTGTCAGGCGCGATTATCGCCGCCTTTGACTGGCGCTGGTTGTTTATCATCGAAGGTTTGCTCTCACTGGTGGTGCTGCTGGTGTGGTGGCTGATGATCAGCGACCGCCCGGAAGAGGCGCGCTGGCTACCGGAACGTGAGCGTGATTACCTGCTGACGACGCTGCGTGCCGAGCGAGAAGCCCGCCGCGCGGAAGCTCCGGTCAGCAATGCGCCGCTGAAGGACGTGTTTCGCAACAGCGGCCTGATGAAGCTGGTGGCGCTAAACTTCTTCTACCAGACCGGGGATTACGGCTACACGCTGTGGCTGCCGACGATCCTGAAAAACCTGACCGGGGCCAGTATGGCCAGCGTCGGCGTGCTGGCTGTCCTGCCGTTTATCGCCACCCTCGCCGGGATTTACGTCATTTCGCTGTTCAGCGACCGGAGCGGTAAACGTCGGCTGTGGGTGCGTTTCTCACTGTACAGCTTTGCCGCCGCGCTGCTGGCATCAGTGATCCTGCGGGATCACGTGGTCGCCGCTTATATCGCGCTGGTGGTGTGCGGCTTCTTCCTTAAATCGGCGACCAGTCCGTTCTGGTCGATTCCGGGGCGCATCGCCATGCCAGAGGTGGCCGGGAGCGCGCGTGGGGTGATCAACGGTTTGGGTAATTTGGGCGGGTTCTGCGGGCCATATCTGGTGGGGGTGATGATCTACTTCTACGGGCAAAACGTCGCCGTCTGCGCCCTGGCGGGTTCATTGATCATTGCCGGGACCATTACCTTCTTCCTGCCGAAGCAATGCGACCTGAGCCAGACCCCCGACGTGCCGCCAGCCGCGGACAACGCGCTGCGTCAGGCGCAGTAACCGCTGTGGGCGCGCGCGTCGCGCCCACACATTACGGGCTGTAATGCACCGCCAGCCATAACGTCGGCTCCTGCGGGTCGGTCCATTCCACCCGGTGCCGACAGTGGGCGGGAATATGCACGGAATCCCCCGGATGCAGGATCCGCACCGTATCGTCCTCTTCGAATTTGACCCCTGCCGAACCTCTGATCACCACCACCCATTCGCTTTGGCTCTGGCAGTACCAGAAGCCAGGCGGACTGGCCTGGCCGGTTGAGAGGATGCGCTCAATTTTGATCCCCGGTGCAGACAGCAAGATATCAAAGATTTCCGCCTCGCCGTGAACCACGCTGTCGGGAAGATTTGAGAACAGATTCAACGCCATCCGGATACCTCCGCTGATGATTACGATCGGCGAAATACGTGCGAGAGATGGGCCCCTTTCAGGAAAATAAACGCCAGCAGCAGGCCGCCCCACAGGGCCATGGTGATATAGCTGCTCACGCCCAGAATGTTCAGACCACTTTCCAGCATTTGCAGCAGAATCAGCGCCATCACCATGCCAAAGACTTTACCAAAGCCGCCATCAGGATTTACGCCGCCCAGCACCGCCGCCAGAATCGACACCAGCAGGTAAGACTCGCCGTAAGAGGCCTTGGCCGAGTTGAGCTTTGACATCATCAGCAGCGCGGCGATTACGCACAGCACCGAAGAGAGAATATAGACCCAGATAAGGGTTTTGCGGGTGTTGATCCCGGAATAATGGGTCGCCTGTTCGTTGGAGCCAATCAGATACAGGCTGCGCCCAAAGGCGGTTTTTTCGAGGATCACCCACAGAACGCAGACCACCGCCAGAAATACCAACAGCGGCAGCGGGATGCCGAGGATATTGGTGCTGTTAATCACCAGAATATAGTCCGGGAAATTCGAGATCGCCGAGCCTTTAGAGATCAGAATATTGATGCCTTTCAGCAGGGTCATGATCCCAAGCGTCGCTAAAATCGGTGATACGCGCACCACCGCAATTAAGAACCCATTGATAGAACCAATCACGATGGCCATCGCCAGACCGGCGGCGATCACCAGCAGCATGCTGCCAAAGGTCGGGGGATAGTGGGTGGCGACCCAGGCCATCACCAGCCCGCAGGCGTTCATGGTGGCAATGATTGACAGGTTAATCCCACCGGTGAGAATGGTGACCGCCATCGCTAAGGCCAGCACGCCGAGGATCGGCATTTGTGAGGCGATAGACTGGAAGTTGGCGGAAGACCAGAACACCGACGGGATCAGGAAGCTAAACGCGATAACAACAGCGACGATAAGCAGGCTCAGGTAAATTTCAACGCGATCCTGGGGTTTTCTGGCGCTCATACTCGTACTCCCTGGCCTTTGCGCTGGCTCCATGCGGTCATGCTGATACTGGTGACAATCACCACCCCGGTGACCACCGTGTGCCAGTAAGAGGAGATCCCTAACAGGTTAAGACCGTTTTGTAATACGGCCAGTAAAATAACCCCCAGCAAGGTGCCGAGCAGCGTGCCGCGCCCGCCAACAATGCTGGTGCCGCCTAACACCACGGCGGCAAGAACCGTCAGCTCATAGCCGAGTAAAGAGTCCGGGGCCACGGTTAACACGGTTGCCGACTGCACCACGCCCGCCACGCCGGACATCAGCCCCATATAGCCGTAAACAAACAGCTGCATTTTTAAGATGCCGAATCCCATTCGCGACGCCGCTTCGCGGTTGCCGCCCATGGCGTAAATCATGCGACCGACGCTGGTTTTGTTCATGATAAAGCCGGTTAACGCCACCACTACGATCAGGGTAATGATCGGCAGGCTCAGGCCATAGTCATACCCATCTGCGGCGGTGAATTTAAACAGCATCACCCCTTGTTCAAACCACTCCGGATAGCTGTACAACCAGACACCTTTGGTCAGGTACAGCAGCAGGCCGTAAAAGATATTAAGGGTGGATATGGTAATGATGATCGAAGGCACGTTGAGGCGATTGACCAGCACGGCATTGACCATGCCCAGCAGCAGCCCCAGTCCGCCAGACAGGGCAAAGGCGAGTGCAAAGTTGCCGCTGGTTCCCTGAATCAAGGTGACCATCACGTATTGCGCAATGATGGTCATTGCCGGAAAGGAGATATCGATCCCGCCGGATATCAGGACAATAAACAGGCCGCAGGCGAGGATGGTGAGCATGGCGTAGTTGTTGATCAGGTCATAGATATTGCCAAAGGTCATAAACTCGTCGCTGGCAAACGACAGATAGCCGCCGATCGCCAGTATCGTCAGCCCTAAAAACAGTTCGTGGGTTTTAACCCCGAGGTGTTTACCCATTGACGACCTCTGCCAGAGCGGCTTCCGTAGTATGTTCCGGGAGAATTTCGGCGATGATTTCGCCTTTGCGCATCACTAAAATTCGATGGCTGTTAAAGAAGGCTTCATCGATTTCATCGGTGACCATCAGCACGGCGATCCCCTTGCGCGACAGGGCAGAGATGATTTGATAGATCCCCGCTTTATTGGCAATGTCGACGCCGACGGTGGGCGAGTCAAGAATCAACACTTTGGGATTAATGGCCAGCCATTTGGCAATCGCCACCCGTTGGGCGTTGCCGCCGGACAGGGTATTGACCGGCAGAGTCACGCTGCTAATTTTAATGCTCAGCTGCTCAACCAGATCTGCGACGATGCGGTCGGACTTTGAGGTATCCAGTAACCGGAAAGGCGTTTTCAGCCGCTGCAGGAGCGTCGAAATAATATTGTCATTGATCGACTGATCCATCACCAGGCCGGTGCTCATCCGATCTTCGGAGACGTAGCCAATCCCGGCTTTTACCGCATCCCGGTTGCTGGCGAAATGCACGACCTTATTTTCCAGCATCATCTCGCCGGAATCCGGTCTGGTGAGCCCAAACAAACTCAGGCAGAGTTCCGTGCGCCCGGCACCCAATAACCCGGTAATGGCCAGGATTTCGCCCTGATGGATCTGAAAGGTGATGTCGTGATACTGCTGATGTTTAGTGAGGTTTTTGACGCTTAACGCCACTTCGCCGATTTTTTCTACCGGCGGCAGTACCGCATACGAGAACGCTTTACCGGTCATCAGGAAGGCGAGCTTTTTATTGTTAATGTCGCTGGCGGGGTAAGTGCCGATCAGGGTGCCATTTTTGAGCACGCTGATGCGGTCGGAGATTTCCATCACCTCATCCAGCCGGTGGCTGACGAATACCACGCAGATGTTTCGTTTCTTTAAGTCACCGATCACCCGCAGCAGTCCTTTGACTTCCTGCATGGTGAGCGAGGCGGTGGGTTCATCCATAATAATCAGTCTGGCTTCCTGGGCCAGCGCCCGGCAGATAGCCACAATCTGGCGCTGGGCAATCGGCAGGGATTCCACGGTTGCGTCCAGATCCAGTTGCGCGTCAATGCTTTTAATGGTCAGGGCGGCGATGCGCCGAATTTCGCGCTTATTAACCAGCAAATTATGGTGGTGCTGGTGGATACCGATATTTTCGGCCACGGTTAAGTTGGGGAATAAAGAGAGATCCTGGTAGATTACCTGGATCCCAGCTTTGACCGAGTCGATGGGGGAGAGGTGGGAATAGCGTTTGCCCTCAATGGCAATCTCAAATCCGGGGTCGGGTTTATAGACGCCCGAGATGATTTTAATCAGCGTGGATTTGCCACAGCCATTCTGCCCGGCCAGACAGTGAACCTCTCCGGGAAATAGCGTCAGGGCGATGTTATCCAGCGCTTTCACACCGTAGAAGGTTTTGCTGATCTTACCCAGTGAAATAAACGGCTTCATTGCTACCTCGCAGGGGCTCAGACAACACGCCCTTGTCAGAGGGCGTGCTGTCTGGCTGATTAATACAGACTATCGATATTCTCTTTGGTGACGCGCAGCACTTTATGGAATTTGATGATCCGTTTTTCGGTATCCACATCGGCTTTGCCAAGGTTCGGGATATCCAGCTCTTTGCCGATTGTTTCCCCTTTCAGGATCTTGTCGGCAACCGCCGTCAAGGCATAACCCGCAGAGGCCGGGTCGTAGGTGATCCCCATGGTAATGTCACCGCTTTTAATCAGCGAGGCGGCCTGGGAGGGGATCATCATCCCGTAGACAAACACTTTCCCTTTCGCGCGTTTCTCTTTCACCGCGCGGCCCGCACCAATCGGCCCCTGGGAACCAAATGACACAATCCCTTTCATATCAGGATGGGCTTTCATCAGATCGAGGGTGGTACGACGGGCATCGTCGATATTCTCGGCCACGGGCATGCGGTTGGTGACTTCAAACATCTCCGGGTAGTGCTCTTTTTGGTATTTAACAAATAAATCCGCCCACAAATTATGCTGAGGCACAGTCAGGCTGCCGACATAAATGACATAGCCGCCTTTCCCGCCCATCGCTTTCGCCATCTCTTCGACGTTATCGGCGGCGAATTTTTGGTTATCAATAATTTCAACATCCCAGTTGGCGCTCGGCTGTCCCGGCGATTCATTGGTTAATACCACAATGCCCGCTTCACGCGCTTTTTTGAATACCGGTTCCAGAACGTCGGCGTCATTGGGAACGATAGAGATCGCGGAGACTTTTTTCGCAATCAGGTCTTCAATGATTTTGACCTGCTGAGGAGCATCGGTACTGGAAGGGCCCACCTGCGAGGCTTTAATGCCGAGGTCGCTGCCTGCTTTCGTGACGCCTTCACCCATGCGATTAAACCAGGGCATGCCATCAATTTTGGAAATATTGACCACTTCAATTTCTTTCGCCATTGCAGCGGTGGAAAAAACCATCAGTCCCAGCAAGCCAGCAGACAATAATTTTGTTACGCACATTTTACTCATTTCATACCTCTGAATGGTGGTGAAAATAAAATAGAGTGATAACGTTGTTTGGCTGTTTGATATTGCGATGCGCATTTTAATATTAGGTGATGAACGTGATTCCCTCCCATTCAATATCCCCGTTTATTCAGTGGATAATAAAAGACAATTTAAGAATAAACAGTAGGGTTTTCATATTTATAATGTTATGGAACTATTGGCTTATGGCATGGACGATTATGCGAATGCGCAGGTTTGGGCGTCAGGTCACATCTTAACCGCCCGATAGGCAACCCCTGTTTTAATTGCGGTTATTTCCCTGTTTTTTGACCTCACGCCTGTACAATGTGGTTTGGATCACGCCTAATAACGGCGCTTCGATTTTTCATTCACAGTTAACAGGTCTGTTATTGATGAATAAACCCCATCGCTTCGCCTTGCTGCGCCTGACGCTGTCCACTGTGATGAACCTTCACCTTCAAAGGACAGGACCCCATGCTGCGTCGACAATTTCTTAAAAATAGCGTTCTTTTTTCTGCCGCAGGTTTAGTCGGCCCGGCCTTAGCAAGCCCCGCGGTACAGAGCCTGAAGCCGCTCGCCGCGCCGGCGATGCGTCGCCGCTTTGCGCTGTCGCAAACCTACAAACTGGCACCGCCGCAGGGCTCCAGCGGGGTGGTCAACCTGTGGATCCCGCTGCCGGTGGAGACCGCCTTTCAGCAGCTGACCGGGCTGTCGTTCAGCGGTAATTACCAGCAGGCGTACATCACCACCAACAACGCCTACGGCGCCAGAACGCTGTTCGCCAGCTGGCCGAAATCCGACGGCGAATTGCTGCTCCAGCTCGATCTGGAGATCGAAACCGCAGACTGGGAGCCGCTGAAACACGATGCGCTGAAAAACTGGCGCGCCCCGGAAGCGATCGTCTATCCCCTGGACGTTAAACCCTATCTGCTGCCGACAACCCATACCCCGGTTGATGGCGTCGTGCGTGAAACGGCAAAAAAAATTACCGGCGACGAACAGGATCCGCTCAAAAAAGCGCGTCTGATTTACGACTGGGTCAGCAGCCATATGGAACGCGATAACAACGTGATCGGCTGCGGGACCGGCGACGTGGCAACCCTTCTGCAAAGCGGCAAGCTCAGCGGCAAATGCACTGACATGAGCTCGGTGTTTGTGGCGCTGGCGCGGGCCAGCGGGATCCCGGCGCGCGAGCTGTTTGGTATTCGCCTGGGTAGAGCCAACAAGCTTGAGCGCTACTCCGCCAGCGCCTTCGGTAAAGCCGACAGCGCCGGCGTGGCCGACGTTAGCGGCGGTCAGCACTGCCGGGCAGAGTTCTATCTGGCGGGCTACGGCTGGCTGCCGTGCGACCCGGCGGATGTCACCAAAATGCGGCTGGCCGAGAAAAAGTCCCATCAGGATCCTGACGTGCAGGCGGTGAATACCTACCTGTTTGGCAACTGGGAAATGAACTGGGTGGGCTTCAATTACGGGCGCGATTTCGAACTGTATCCGGCGACGGAGCAGGGGGCGATGAACAACTTTGGCTACCCGTATGCTGAAGTGGACGGCGATCCGCTCAATTTTTACGATCCGAAAGTGTTCGCGTATCAGTATGTCTCAACAGAACAACGCTAAAAGCGCGGGCGTGACCCTGGTGACGGCCGCTGCGGCTGCCGTCACCGCCGGACTTTGCTGCGTCGGGCCGCTGCTGTATCTGCTGTTTGGCATTTCGGCGGCCGGTTTTGCCGGGCTCAGCCAGCTGGAATTTCTGCGAGTCCCGATGATCGTCCTGTCGCTGGGGCTGATGCTGCGCGTCTTCTGGCGGCTCTATTTCTCAAAACGGCTGTGGTGTACCGGCCGGTTAACGCTCGGGCAGATGCGTTTTCTTTTCTGGCTGATACTGCCTTTCATGCTGCTGATCCTGTTCTATCCGACGGTGATCGCCTGGTTTTACGAGGTGTTTGAATGAAACGACTGGCGCTGATCGCCTGCTTATTCCTTCCGCTGTTCGCCCAGGCGGCGAATCAAAAAGTGGTGCTTGATGTGCAGGGCATGACCTGTTCCCTGTGCGTCATATCGGTGAACCAGGCGCTGCGGGAAACGAAAGGGGTGATCAAAGCGAAAGCTTCATTAAAGACCCGGCAAACCGAGGTGATTGTGGCGGAAGGTTTTCCGACCGACACACTGGTAAACGCCGTTGCTAAAACGGGATATACGGCGTCAGTGAACCGTATTGATAAACTGCCAGTACAATAACGTTAATCATGGCTTAAATATCCATCATGCTCAGTGAGTCTTGCAGAACAAATTACAAGACTCATCATCACCCGAACGGGTGATTTATTCATTATTATGATACTCGTTGCGCTTGCGGAATATACTTCTGCGTGGCGTTGATATTCTTATCCTGCGACTCTATCTTCTGTAATATTCTGTCATCTCGCTCAGCCGTGTTCTCCATCCTGTTATCAGGGTTCGGAGCGGGCTCGTGTAAATCAGGGTAAATATGAACATAGCGGCTAAATATACCCTGTTGGTGCGCGGCATTACGCTTAATCCGTGGATACCCTTTTATTTCCTGCAATCGCTGGTGATAAATTTTTCGTTTGGCTATTCCTTTAGCCTGCTGCATACGCTGGCATTTAGCTGCCTGTTATTTGTGCTGTGGCGCGTCACACCCCGCCTGCAAAAGGGGGTTGTGGCTATTTGTAGCCTGCTGGCTGCGCTCTATTTCCCCTTTGGCATGACCTACGGTGCACCAAATTTCAATACATTACTGGCTTTGCACGCCACTAATTTCACTGAATCCACGGAAATTATTACGCTATTCCCGTGGTATAGCTATTTAGTTTCCGCTGCGATTATCGTATCCGGCGTTATTGCCCTGCGGCGTAAAATTACACCGCAAGATAGCTGGCGCCGCGTCGATATACTGTGTCTGGTATTCTGTATTGCCTGTCTGTTTGCGGTTCCGGTTAAAAATCTGCTGAAGTGGGGCCATTTCAGCCTGATGGATACGGGATATCCCGTCTTCCGCTTTGTGAAAGATGTAGTAATTAATAATCAGGAAGTGGTCAATGAAAAAGCGCGGATGCTGGAGCTTTCCAGGCAAAAGGATTCCTGGCAGGTGCTGACCGTTAAACCCCGCTACCAGACCTACGTGGTGGTAATTGGTGAGAGCGCCCGGCGGGATGCGTTAGGTGCCTTCGGCGGCCAGTGGGACAATACGCCGTTTGCCAGCACCGTTAACGGCACGCTGTTTCTTGATTTTATCGCCTCCAGCGGCTCGACGCAGACTTCGCTCGGGATGTCATTAACCCGGGTTGTCGACGGCGTTCCGCACTATCAGGACAATATTGTCTCGCTGGCGAATCGCGCGGGATTCCGCACCTGGTGGTTCTCCAATCACGGGCAAATTGGGGAATACGATACCGCCATTGCCAGCATCGCGAAACGCGCGGATGAAGTGCAGTTTCTGAAAAAGGGGAATTACGAGGAAGGGGAGGATACCCGGGACGACTCGCTGCTGCAGATGACCGCCCAGGTCCTGTCGACTCCCGGCCCCGAACCGCGAATGATCGTCCTGCATCTGCTCGGCTCGCACCCGCAGGCCTGCGAACGCACCCAGGGGAAATATGCCGAGTTTGTGCAGTCGAAAGAGACCTCCTGCTATCTGTACAGCATCACGCAAACCGACACCCTGCTCAAACAACTCTATCAGCAGCTGCAAAAAACGGGCGACAGCTTCTCGATGGTCTATTTTTCTGACCACGGCCTCACCTATAAAGCCCGCCTGACCGGAGGGCAATATATGGCCCATGGCGACCAGTACCAGGAGAACTATCAGGTGCCCATGATGGTGATCTCCAGTGACGACAAGGCGCGTCGACTGATCAACGCCCGCCGCTCAGGCAACGATTTCCTCTATTTCTTCTCTGACTGGACCGGTATTCAGGCCAAATTGTTGACGCCAGACTATCAATTTGTCTCGGAGCAGGCGGCGGGCCCGGCCTGGGTGACAAACTTTAAGCTCGAGAAAGTCGACTATTCCCAGCTCCCCAGCGATCTGTCAGAAGCTGGCGTGAACTAAACCCCGCCGAGATAGGCTTTGCGCACGTCCTGATTGCCCAGCAGCTCCTCGCCGCTGCCGCTCAGGCGGATCTGACCGTTCACCATCACGTAGCCGCGATCCGAGAGCTTCAGCGCGTGGTGCGCATTCTGCTCGACAAGGAATATCGTCATCCCGTTGCGGGCCAGTTCGCGTAGCGTCTGGAAGATCTGCTTCACCACAATCGGCGCTAGCCCGAGGCTCGGCTCATCCAGCAGCAGTAATTTCGGCCGACTCATTAATGCCCGGGCGATCGCCAGCATCTGCTGCTCGCCGCCGGACATGGTCATTGCCCGCTGTTTGCGCCGCTCTTTTAAGCGCGGGAACAGGTCGAACATGCTCTGCAGATCCTGCGCCGCATACTGATTGCCGACGGGGATGGTACCCATTAGCAGATTCTCTTCCACAGTCATATCCGGGAAAATACGTCGGCCTTCCGGGGCCTGGGCAATGCCGCCCGAGGCCACGTAGTGCGTCGACTTATGGCTGATGTCCTCCCCGCAAAACAGGATCTCCCCGCTGCGCACCCGCGGCTGGCCGAAAATTGACATCAGCAGGGTGGATTTTCCCGCGCCGTTGGCGCCAATCAGCGCTACGGTCTCGCCGGGGTTGACCTGCAGGGAGACCTGTTTGAGCGCCTGGATAACTCCGTAGAACACATCCACCTGGCGAAACTCCAGCATCGGCTCACTCATAGGCTAACCTCGCTCTCATCGGTGCCCAGATACGCGGCAATCACCTTGTCGTCGTGCTGGATCTGCTCTGGTTTGCCCTCTGCAATCACGTCCCCGTGGTCGAGAACAATAATGTGATCCGATATCTCCATCACCATCCCCATATCATGTTCAATCAGCAGGACCGTGATGCCGTGATGGTCGCGCAGAAAACGGATAATTTTACTCAGGGTGCGCGTCTCCACCGGGTTCAGCCCGGCGGCCGGTTCATCCAGACAGATCATCTCCGGCCCGGTACACATGGCGCGGGCGATCTCGAGTCGCCGCTGCTGGCCGTAAGACATCTCCCCCGCCAGCCGGTTGGCGCAGTCCACCAGATCCACCACCTCCAGCCAGTAAAAGGCCCGGTCGAGGGCGTCGTTTTCTGCCCGGCGGTAGGCGGGCGTGTTCAGCACCCCGGCCAGCAGATTGCGGTTAACCTGCATGTGTTGGGCTACCAGCAGGTTCTCCACCACCGACATTTCGCGGAACAGGCGGATGTTCTGAAAGGTTCGCGCCAGCCCGGCCCGGTTCACCAGATGGGTGCCGCCAAACATTTTGTAGAAAATGCGCTGCCCCAGCTGTGCCGGATTGACCCAGTCGCCGGGCTGGAATTTTTGCCCAAGGATCTGAATCACGTTGGTGGTCTTGCTGCGGGTGTTAAACAAAATGTTGCCGCCGGAGGCTTTATAAAAGCCGGTCAGGCAGTTAAAGACCGTGGTTTTACCCGCACCGTTTGGCCCGATCAGCGCGGTGATGGAGCCGCGCTGCACCGCAAGATTGACGTCGTTGAGCGCCTTGATACCGCCAAAGTGCATCATCAGGTGCTCAACGTTCAGGATCATATCGCTCATGGTGCCACTCCCTTACGCACCGCAAAGCCGCTGCGGTTAATACGGATTAGCCCACGCGGCCGCCAGATCATCATCACCACCATCAGCACACCAAACAGCAGGACGCGGTACTCAGCGAAGGTGCGCAGCAGTTCCGGGGTGACGGTGAGTACAAACGCCGCCAGCACCACCCCGAGGGTGGAGCCCATCCCGCCGAGCACCACAATGGCGAGGATCAGGGCCGACTCAAAGAATGTGAACGAGGTCGGGTTGACGAACCCTTGATAGGTGGCGAAGAACACCCCGGCAATACCTGCCGTGGAGGCCCCCAGCGTAAAGGCCGACAGCTTCACCAGCACGTGGTTAAGACCCATGGATCGACAGGCAATTTCGTCTTCACGCAGGGCTTCCCAGGCCCGGCCAATCGGCATCCGCGTCAGGCGGTGCTTGATGTACAGCACCAGCAGCACCACCAGCAGCAGGATGACGTAGATGAAGATGAACTTCAGGTTGGGGTTAAACGTGGTATTGAAAAACTCATGGAACGGCACGCCGCCGTCCTTAGCCCGACGGCCAAACTCAAGGCCGAAGAGGGTAGGGGGTGGGGCTGAAATACCGTTTGGGCCGCCGGTAAAGGTCAGCCAGTTGTTCAGCACCAGGCGGATAATCTCCCCGAAGCCGAGGGTGACAATCGCCAGATAATCCCCGTGCATGCGCAGCACCGGGAAGCCGAGCAGCGCCCCCGCAGCGGCGGCCATCAGCGCCGCCAGCGGCAGCATGGTCCAGAACCCGAGCCCCAGATACTGGTAGCCGAGCGCCAGACCGTAGGCACCAATGGCGTAAAAAGCGACGTAGCCGAGGTCCAGCAGGCCCGCGAGCCCGACCACGATATTCAACCCGAGGCCGAGCAGAACGTAAATCAGCCCGAGGATCGCCACCGTCAGCACGTATTTGGTGGCGACAAACGGAAAGCAGACAGCCAGGGTGACAATCAGCGGAATAATCCAGCGCATCCGGCTTTTGTATTCCGGCGGGCGCACATACACCCCCGAATTATCGTTATCAAAGCGCGCGGCCACCCGGCGGCCCATCGCGGTCATCAGAAAGGCGCTGAGTAAAAAACGGCCGGTCATCACCGTGGCAATGATCCACACCAGTCGCTGGCCTTCAAAGTTAAAGCTGTAGCCGTCCAGCACTACGCCTGCGACCGGGCCAAAAATGATTAACGCGACCATGCCCGCAAAAATGGCATCGAGGACGCAGCGTTTAAGCGAAAAACTGTCGTGAGAAGCGGTCTGCGATGTCATCGTTGATTCCCTCACACCTTGGCCACGACAGGGCGGCCAAGCAGTCCCTGAGGACGGAAAATAAGGATCACCACCAGCAATCCAAAGGAGAACACGTCTTTGTAATCGGAGTTCACCATCCCCGAAAACTGCGCTTCGGCAATCCCGAGGATCAAGCCTCCCAGCATTGCGCCGGGCAGCGATCCGATCCCCCCGAGGACGGCGGCAGTAAAGGCTTTAATGCCAATAATAAAACCGGCGTAAAAATCAAAGGTGCCGTAGTTCATGGTGATCAGCACCCCGGCCAGTCCGGCCATCGCCGCGCCAATCACAAACACCAGGGAAATGATCCGGTCGGTATTGATGCCCAGAATCGACGCCATCTTGCGATCCTGCTGTACCGCGCGGCACATCCGCCCTAAGCGGGTATGGCTGATTATCCAGGTCAGCAGCAGCATCCCGGCAAACGAGGCGATCAGAATGAACACCTTGGTGTAGGTGATCTGGACAAAACCTTCGCCAATATGAAAGCGCAGCACGCCGTCGAGCAGGGTCGGTACCCCTTGCTGACGCGGGCCCTGGCTTATCTGGGCGTAGTTTTGCAGGATCAGGGACATGCCAATCGCGGAGATCAGCGGCGCCAGGCGCGTGGAGTTGCGCAGCGGTTTGTAGGCGATACGTTCGATGGTCCAGCCGTAAACCCCCGTCACCACGATGGTGAACACCAGCGTGCCGAGGATCAGCAGCGGAAACGACTCCAGCCCGAAGAAAGAGAGCAGCGCCAGGCCGATGGCGCAAAGATAGGCGGAGATCATATACACTTCACCGTGGGCGAAGTTAATCATGCCAATTATGCCGTATACCATGGTGTAGCCGATGGCAATCAACCCGTACACGGACCCCAGCGTTAAGCCGTTTATCAACTGCTGCAGAAAGAATGTTTCCATCGCTGCGCGCTCGTGTAATAGGCCGCCTTGCGAACGGCCTGAGGATTATTGTGCGTCGGCATGCGCACATGCCGACGTTGAGCGTGACTCCTTCCCGTTACTGCACTTCCTTATATTTACCTTTGTCGTCCCATTCATACACCACGTAGTCGGAGACTTTCAGGTCGCCTTTGCTGTCCCAGGATTTTTTGCCCATCACCGTATCCACCGGGTTGGCTTTCAGCCAGGCGCTGGCCTTGGCCGGATCGGACCCACCGGTGGCTTTGAATGCCGCAGCAATGGCCTGCACAGAGGCGTAGGAGTAAAGGGTATAGCCTTCCGGCTCGAATTTGCTGGCGCGGAATTTCTCGATAACGGCCTTGCCTTCCGGGATCAGGCGCGGGTCTTTACCGAAGGTCATATAGATGCCGTTGGTGTATTTCGCGCCCCCGGCAGCGGTGACCATCTCTTCGTTGACGATGCAGTCACCGGAGAAGAATTTGGCCTGCACCCCTTGCTCACGCATCTGGCGCACCAGCGGCCCGGCTTCCGGGTGACAGCCGCCGAAGAACACCACGTCCGGCTTCTGGGCACCAATTTTGGTCACCAGCGCGTTAAAGTCTTTTTCACCGCGCGACAGCCCTTCGTACATCACATCCTTGACGCCGTGTTTGGCCAGCGCCGCTCTGGTGGCGTCCGCCAGCCCCTGGCCGTAGGTGTCTTTGTCATGAATGATCGCCACCCGTTTGGCTTTCAGCTTGTCGACAATAAAGTCACTGGCGACCTGGCCCTGCTGATCATCGCGCCCGCACATGCGGAACATATCGCTCATGCCGCGTTCGGTGATCAGCGGGTTGGTCGAGCCCGGGGTGATGGCGAGCACGCCCGCGTCGTTATAGACCTCAGAAGCGGGCATCGTCGAAGACGAACAGAAATGTCCGACCACGGCTTTGACTTTATCCTGGTCTACCAACCGGTTAGCCACCGACACAGCCTGCTTAGGTTCACAGGCATCATCCCCCTGCACCAGCTTGATTTTTTCGCCGTTGATTCCCCCGGCGGCGTTGATGTCTTCTGCGGCCTGGGTCGCACCGTGCCAGTATTGATCCCCGTAGGTGGCGTTAGGTCCGGTAAACGGCCCGGCAACGCCAATGACGATATCAGCCTGGGCGGAAAATGCCGTCACCAGGCAACCTGCCAACATAAGAGAAAGCGGACTTCTGATAAATTTCAGCGACATGTGTACGTACCTTTCAGGAGGTTTATATAACGGCGTTCAACGTCAGCAACATTAAGCAAAAGGGTTGCCAGAATTGACGGCGCGCCGCTGGGTTTCGACAATTTTCAGTATAGAGCGCCGTTTTACGCCCCCCCGGCGCGGTGAAGTGAAATTACAGCGGGGATCACATCTCATTAACAATAAGAGACATAAGTTATGCGAGGGTCACGATCCGTGCAGTTATGCACCATCATTGCCCGTCTGGCGCAACAGCGCGTGTTAAGGGGCGTTCTGTGCTACCCTGCACCCAAATTTCTATTCTGCTGGAGAATGACCATGACTGAAGGTCCGTTAAATGAAAATGAGCTGGAGTGGCTGGAAGAGACGCTGATGACGTACGGCCATGACGAATCTGTGATGGACGTTTCAGAGCTCGACGGCATGCTGACAGCGGTACTCTCGGGCCCGGTAGTGGTTGAGCCCGATCGCTGGCTGGTGGCGGTATGGGGCGGCGAGAAGCATATTCCGCGCTGGAAGAACGATCGCGAGATGAACCGCTTCCTCGATCTGTGCTTTAAACATATGAATGATATCGCCGAGCGCCTGAGCGACTATCAGGATCAGTTTGAGCCGGTATTTGGCGAGAATGACGTCGACGGCAAGAGCTATACCGTGGTGGAAGAGTGGTGCTTTGGCTACATGCGCGGCGTGGCGCTGACCGACTGGTCGATGCTGCCGCACTCGCTGCAGGCGGATCTGGATGCCATTGCGCTGCACGCTTCGGAAGAGAACGTTGAACGTCTGGAAACCTTCACAGAGGAAGAGTTCCACGACAGCGTGGAGGCCATTCGTCCGGCGGCGCTGCGCCTGTACGACTACTGGAGCGCCAATCCTCAGCAGCCAACGACGCAGCAGCCGGTCATTAACGGCACCAAAGTGGGCCGCAACGATCCTTGCTCATGCGGCAGCGGCAAAAAGTTCAAGAACTGCTGCTTACATTAATAAGAAAGGACTCATCGAGATGAGTCATGCTGGTCAGTTAAGCATTGAGGATTGTTCCGTTCACTTTATGTTCAGCAGATTATAGTAGCTTCACAGCACGTGAACGTGGGAAGGGGGTCACCGCGACCCCCTTCCCAATCCCCGCGGCCCCGCGACGAAATCGGTGCTTCGCACTACGCTCACCTCACGACCTCCTGCCTGCGGTCGGCTCAACTCGACATCCTGTCTCGCGTCGCCTCTGTCCGCCATCCCTGGCGTCCAGCCCTTGTCATC
>NZ_JBOGBT010000007.1:0-4633 GCF_051656365.1 Silvania sp.
CTGTTGACCGTGGTGACCAAGTCCAACGCCCAGCGTCACGGAATGGTGATGTGGGATGAAATTGCCGCCGAAGTGGCGCGTGAATTCCCGGACGTGAGCTGGGATAAAATGCTGGTCGACGCGATGACCGTGCGCATGACCCTGCATCCGGAATCGCTGGACACCATTGTGGCCACCAACCTGCACGCCGATATCCTCTCGGATCTGGCCGGGGCGCTGGCGGGCAGCCTGGGCGTCGCGCCCACTGCCAATATCGATCCTGAGCGTCGGTTCCCGTCGATGTTTGAACCGATCCACGGCTCGGCATTTGATATCACCGGCAAAGGGATTGCTAACCCGGTCGCCAGCTTCTGGACGGCAGCGCAGATGCTGGAACATCTTGGCGAAGCAGAGGCCGCCACACGCCTGATGGTCGCCGTCGAACAGGTCTGCGCCCAGGGGATCATGACTCCGGACGTGGGCGGCACGGCCAACACCCGCGAGGTCACCCTGGCGGTGATCCGCGCCATCGCAGAAGGCTGACCCTATGGCACAACCCGACGACAGCGCCCTGCGAGGGGCGCTTACTGAAATCTTTATGGCGGCGGTAAAAAGCGCCGACCCACATGAGGCGCTGATCAAAGCCCTGCCCGAGAAACCGCGCGGACGCTGCATTGTGGTCGGAGCCGGGAAAGCCAGCGCGGCGATGGCTGCTGCGCTGGAGGCCGCCTGGCCGGAGGTGGATTTACAGGGCGTAGTGGTGACGCGCTACGGCCACGCGGTACCGACGCAAAAAATCCGCATTGTCGAAGCGGCGCATCCGGTGTCGGATGCGATGAGTGAGGTGGCGTCGATGCTGATGATGGAGCAGGTGAAGCACCTCAGCGCTGATGACTGCGTGATTGCGTTGATCTCCGGCGGCGGGTCGTCATTGCTGGCGCTGCCGCGCCAGGGCATCACCCTTGCCGACAAACAGGCGGTCAACAAAGCGCTGTTGAAGAGCGGGGCGACCATCCACGAGATGAATACCGTGCGCAAGCAGCTGTCGGATATCAAGGGCGGACGGCTGGCGCTGGCTGCTCGTCCCGCCCGGGTGATTACGCTGATCATCAGCGATGTGCCGGGTGACGATCCCCAGAGCATCGCCTCTGGCCCGACGGTGGCGGACAGCTCCACGGCGGAAGAGGCGCTGGAGATTGTCGCCCGCTATGGTCTGGATCTGCCGGAACACGTCCTGCGGGTGCTCAACACCCCGCGCGCCCCGGTGACGGCGGCGGAAATTCACGATGACATTCGCCTGATCGCCACGCCGTCTGGTGCGTTGGCCGCCGCTGCCGGGGTGGCGCAGCGCATGGGCTATACGCCATTGATTCTGGGCGATGCGCTGGAGGGTGAAAGCGCGCAACTGGGGGTGATGATGGCAGGGATAGCGAGATCGGTAAAACAGCATGGGCTGCCGGTGAAAGGCCCGGCGGTTTTGCTGAGCGGCGGCGAAACCACGGTAACGATTGGCGACTGCGGCTGTGGACGCGGCGGGCGCAACACCGAGTTTTTGCTGGCGCTGGCCTGTGCGCTAAAGGGGGAGGCGGGGATTTATGCCATCGCCGGAGACAGCGACGGCATTGACGGCACGGAGGATGCCGCAGGCGCAATCATCACCCCGGATACGCTGTCGAGAACCACACTGGATGCCAGAGGCATGCTGCGCGGGCACGACAGTTACAGCTATTTTTCGGCCACAGGGGATTTGGTGGTAACCGGGCCGACACTCACCAATGTGAATGATATCCGGGCGATATTGATTACCTGAGCCGGAAGTAAAAGCGAAACGGTAACCCGGGGGTTACCGTTTTAGTTTTTGCGCCCTCTATCAGGTGACAGGGTAAGGGCATTATGCCTCCTGACACATCACCCGCAGCAATGTCTCCAGCAGTCCAGGGAAGCGGGCATCCAGATCTTCTCTGCGTAACGAAATGATATTTTCCCGCCCCTGAGGGCGCTGCCAGATCACGCCGCTGTCGCGCAGCACGCGCCAGTGGTGGGTCATGGTCGATTTGGCGACTTCCTGCGGGCGCAGTGCGTTGCAGCTGAGTTCGCTGCCGTCGGCCAGTTGGCCGATGATCGCCAGCCGCAGCGGGTTACCGAGAGCCAGCAAAACGTTCTCCAGCGTGATTTGTTCAGTGTCGGGGTGGTTGGCAATCATACTCTTCCTGGTGCAGTGATAAGCCTTATCAATGTCATTGATAGTTCAGGCCTTAAAAAAATAGTTCGAATATACTCGTACAATAGGACTATTATAATCTACATATCAACACGCGGCTATCCTGGCCGCGAATTTTATGTCAACTGACTAAGGACGCATCATGCCCCGACCCATCCCCCTCGAACGTTATCGCAATATCGGTATCTCCGCGCATATCGATGCCGGTAAAACGACCACCACTGAGCGCATCCTGTTTTACACCGGGATGAGCCACAAGCTGGGTGAAGTCCACGATGGCGCGGCAACCACTGACTGGATGGCGCAGGAGCAAGAGCGCGGGATCACCATTACCTCTGCGGCGGTGAGCTGCTTCTGGCCCGGTATGGACCGCAGCTATGAGCCGCACCGGATCAACATTATCGACACTCCCGGGCACGTGGATTTCACCATCGAAGTGGAGCGCTCGATGCGCGTCCTCGACGGTGCGGTGATGGTCTATGACTCGGTGGGCGGCGTACAGCCTCAGTCAGAAACTGTCTGGCGGCAGGCCAATAAATACCGCGTGCCGCGCATTGCCTTCGTCAACAAGATGGACCGCCAGGGCGCCGATTTCTTCCGCGTGGTGCAGATGATGATCGACCGGCTGAAAGCCCACCCGGTACCGATTGTGATCCCCATCGGGGCAGAAGATCACTTCACCGGGGTGGTCGATTTGATCAAGATGCGCGCCATTATCTGGGATGACGCGACTCAAGGGATGACCTTCAGCTATGCGCCGGTCCCGGACGAATTGCGGGATACCGCGCAGCAATGGCGGGAAAAAATGGTCTCCGCAGCGGCGGAAGCCACCGACGCGCTGATGGACAAATATCTGGAAACGGGCGATCTGGATGAAGCCGAGATCGTCAGCGGCTTACGCAAACGCACCGTTGCGGGCGAAATCCAGCCGATGCTGTGCGGCAGCGCATTTAAAAACAAAGGCGTGCAGCGCATGCTTGATGCGGTGATTGAGCTGATGCCATCGCCCCTCGACGTGCCTGCCATTGACGGCGTGGATGAAAAAGGGGAACACGCCGAGCGTCACCCCAGCGATGACGAGCCGTTCTCGGCGCTGGCGTTCAAGCTGATGAGCGACCCTTACGTGGGCCAGTTGACCTTTATTCGCGTCTACTCCGGGGTGCTGAAAAAAGGCGATGCGGTGTACAACCCGGTGAAAGGCAAGAAAGAGCGCATCGGCCGCATTGTGCTGATGCACGCCAACGACCGGCATGACGTGGACGAGTTGCGGGCCGGGGATATCGCCGCCTGCGTGGGGCTGAAGGATGTCACCACCGGCGACACCCTGACCGACCCGAACGCGGTGATCACTCTCGAGCGGATGGAGTTTCCGGACCCGGTGATTTCGCTGGCGATTGAGCCAAAAACCAAGGCCGATCAGGAGAAAATGGGTATCGCGCTGCACCGTCTGGCGGCGGAAGATCCCTCGTTCCATCTGCATACTGACGAGGAGTCCGGCCAGACGATTATCTCCGGGATGGGTGAACTGCATCTTGAGATTATCGTCGACCGCATGAAGCGTGAGTTTGGCGTCGAGGCGAATATTGGCCGTCCGCAGGTGACGTATCGCGAAACCATCCGCAAAGCGGTGAGCGACATCGAAGGCAAATTTGTGCGCCAGTCCGGCGGGAAAGGGCAGTACGGACATGTGGTCCTGAGCCTGGAGCCGCAGGAGCCGGGCAGCGGGTTTGCTTTCGTTGATGCCACCAAAGGCGGCGTGGTGCCGCGTGAGTATATCCCGTCGGTGGAAAAAGGGCTGCGGGAAGCCATTAACAGCGGCGTGCTGGCGGGTTATCCGGTGGTGGATGTCAAAGCGACCCTGACCTTTGGGTCGTATCACGACGTCGACTCGTCAGAGCTGGCCTTCCGCATGGCGGCGATCTTTGGCTTTAAAGAGGGGGCACGCAAAGCAGACCCGGTGATCCTGGAGCCGATGATGCACGTCGAAGTCGAAACGCCGGAAGAGTACGCCGGGAACATCATGGGCGATCTCTCTTCCCGCCGCGGGCTGGTACAGGGTATGGATGAGCGGTTTGGCAGCCAGATTATCCGCGCTGACGTCCCGCTGGCCGAAATGTTCGGCTACGCCACCACGCTGCGATCGATGTCGCAGGGACGGGCCACCTATAGCATGGAGTTCCACCATTATGCGGAGGCACCGCGCAACGTGGCGGATGAGATCATCGCCGGACGCGAGAAAAAGTAAGCCATTGGAACTAACGTCAAAGTAAACCTCAAAGGCTAAAGTACAAAAGGGCGAGAGCAGCGTGCTGTCGCCCTTTTTCGTGTGGCATGCGCTCCGCGATTGGCCTGGAAGGTGAAGCCATGAAGTGTCTCATCTTTGCTCTCTTCGCACTCACGGCCCCCGTTTTGCTGCTGGGGTGCGTAGTCATG
>NZ_JBOGBT010000008.1:0-79024 GCF_051656365.1 Silvania sp.
TGTTGAGCGAGTGCAGTAGCACCTGAAAATAGAGCGGATCCAGCAGGCGCGTGTAGTTATCCAGCGTAAACACCAGCTTGACGAAACTGGCATCGTCGCGGGTCAAAAAGCTGGTGGCAATGATCATCAGGTTGGGTAAAAAGACAAACAGCACAAGCCAACCGACGACAGTGGCAATCACCACATTCTGGAACTTACTTGTGTTGTTCATCAGCCAGCACAACCTCCCAGCTTTCAACCCAGTTGATCACCATTTTCTGATTGAGCGAGTGGTCAAAATCCGGATCGTCTTCGTTAAAGAATTCGCTGACGGTCACCATCTTGCCGTTCTCCAGCTCGACCACCGACTCCAGGGTCATCCCCTTGTAGTTGCGCTCGCGGATGTAGCCGATAAGGCCTTCCGCTTCGCTTTCGTCGTGGACTTCGTCTACGCGCAAATCCTCTGGCCGCAGCAGGACGTTCAGGGGCTGGCCCGGCTCGACGGCAAACTTCACCGAAATATTGCACTCCCGTCCCTCGACGCTGGCGCGTACGCGCTCCTCATCAAGGCGTTCGATCACCGTCGCGTTGAAAATATTGATTTCGCCAATAAAGCTGGCAACAAACAGGTTTTTTGGCTCTTCGTAGATTTCACGTGGCGTGCCGTCCTGCTCGATTTTGCCGTCGCGCATCACCACGATGCGATCGGACATGGTCAGGGCCTCTTCCTGATCGTGGGTGACAAAGACAAAGGTGATACCGAGCTTGCGCTGGAGTGCTTTTAATTCGTTCTGCATCTGCTTGCGCAGTTTGTAATCCAGCGCGGACAGGGATTCATCTAACAGCAGCAGGCGCGGCTTGTTGACCACCGCGCGGGCGATGGCGACGCGCTGCTGCTGTCCGCCGGAAAGCTGGTGCGGTTTACGCTGGGCAAAGGCTTCGAGCTGCACCATGCGCAGGGCATCGGTGACGCGCGGGGTGATATCGCTGGCCGGGGTTTTCTGCATCCGCAGGCCAAAGGCGACGTTTTCAAATACCGTCATGTGCGGGAAAAGGGCGTAGCTCTGAAAGACGGTATTAACGTGGCGGTGTTCGGCAGGGACGTCGGTAATGTCCTGGTTTTCGAGATGAATATGACCGTGGTCGACGGTATCAAGCCCGGCGATAAGGCGAAGCACTGTCGTTTTGCCGCAGCCCGAAGGGCCCAGCAGCGTTAAAAACTCGCCGTTGTTGATGGTCAGATCGAGGTCGGAAATGACGGTTTTACCATCAAAACTTTTACCAATGCCGGCCAGTTGCACCAACGGTGACAGTGAAGCGGGTTGTGTATTCAATTTTTTGATTCGGTCCCATATCGATGCCGTGAATGACTTATCGCAGCAGGGGTTGTGGGTAATCACCTTGATGGCGCTTAATGAGGGCCAACATTCTACGGTAAACCGTTGAAATCGCCAATCCTTGTTACCCATTGATAAGCTACATTTATTAGCGGGCGGTCCGTTAAAGGGAAATATTCTCGTTTACGGGATAAAAGTGACCTGACGCAATATTTGGGTTTTGATGCTTACTGATAATGTTGTCACGAAAAGTGAGGGTGACTGCATGGATAAATTACTTGAGCGTTTTTTACAGTACGTATCGCTGGATACCCAATCTAAATCGGGGGTCCGTCAGGTGCCGAGCACCGAAGGTCAATGGAAACTGTTACAGCTGCTGAAGACGCAGCTGGACGATCTGGGCCTGGTCAACGTCACACTCAGTGAAAAAGGGACGGTGATGGGGACGCTGCCGGCCAACGTTGACGGCGATATTCCGGCCATTGGTTTTATCTCCCATGTCGATACCTCACCGGATTTTAGCGGTAAAAACGTCAATCCGCAGATAGTTGAGCATTATCGCGGCGGGGATATCGCATTGGGGATCGGCGATGAGGTTCTGTCCCCGGTGATGTTCCCGGTGTTGCACCAGCTGCTCGGCCAGACGCTGATCACCACCGACGGCAAAACGCTGCTCGGCGCGGATGATAAAGCGGGCGTGGCTGAGATCATGACCGCCCTGGCGGTGCTGAAGGCCAGCAACGTGCCTCACGGAGATATCCGCGTCGCGTTCACCCCCGACGAAGAGGTGGGAAAAGGGGCGAAGCATTTTGACGTCGAGGCGTTCAACGCCCGCTGGGCCTACACCGTCGACGGTGGCGGGGTAGGCGAGCTGGAATTCGAAAACTTCAACGCCGCATCGGTCAGTATTCGTATCGTCGGCAATAACGTGCATCCGGGAACGGCGAAAGGAGTGATGGTTAATGCCCTTTCGCTGGCAGCCCGCATTCATGCACAAGTTCCGGCTGACGAAAGTCCGGAGCAGACTGAGGGTTATGAAGGGTTCTACCATCTCACCAGTATCAAAGGGACCGTGGATCGCGCTGATATGCACTACATCATCCGTGATTTTGACCGCGATGGTTTTGAAGCGCGGAAACGCAAGATCATGGATATCGCCAAAAATGTCGGTAAAGGGCTGCACCCGGATTGCTACATTGAGCTGATCATTGAAGACAGTTATTACAATATGCAAGAAAAGGTGATCGCGCATCCGTATATCCTCGACGTCGCGAAGCAGGCGATGCGAGATTGCGATATCGAACCGCAGCTGAAGCCGATTCGCGGCGGCACCGACGGCGCCCAGCTCTCCTTTATGGGACTGCCGTGCCCGAACCTGTTTACCGGCGGCTACAACTACCACGGCAAGCATGAGTTTGTGACGTTAGAAGGGATGGAAAAAGCAGTGCAGGTGATTGTGCGTATCGCCGAGTTAACCGCGAAACAAGCGTAGAGAAATGCCCGGTGGCGCTGCTGGAGCGTCACCGGGAAAAGAACAAACGTACTCAGTCCTCGAAGAACCAGTACCCGCTGTTCACCAGCGCGGCCAGCATCGCGAGGAACGACGGATCTTCCAGCGCATCGCCAAAGTGCCCGGCGGTCAGCTGCGTATGGCTGGCCAGCGCTTCCAGCGCCGGACGGTGCGGGGAATCCAGCTGTTCGCCGTTGACGAAAATGTCCTCGCCAATGCGTAACACGCGTAATCCACCCAGACGCACCAGCTTGTCGCCTTGCTGCAGCGCATCGTAAATCTCATCCGGCTGATACGGCGGCTCCGGCGGAGAGACATCCAGCTCGTGGCGGGACTGGCTGATAAACTCCCCAAACCACTGGTTGAAATGGGCTGGCTGGTTGATCAGATCCAGCATCATGCCGCGCAGTTTCTCCAGCTCTTCTGGCAGAATATCGGCTGGATGCTCACGGGCAGGCACATCCGGGTCGCTAAAGCGATGGCTACCCAGCTCGCGTTGCAGCACGTAATCGGCAAACCCGCTGATCATCTCGCGACCGCTTGGCGCACGGAAACCCACGGAATAGTTCATCGAGTTTTCAAGGGAGTAGCCTTCGTGCGGGAAGCCCGGTGGGATATACAAAATATCGCCCGGCTCCAGCTCTTCGTCGATGATCCCGGCAAACGGATCGACCTGCAGCAGGTCCGGGTGCGGACAGTGCTGTTTCATCGGCACTTTCTCACCCACGCGCCAGCGGCGGCGGCCGGTTCCCTGAATAATAAACACATCGTACTGATCCAGATGCGGACCCACGCCGCCGCCCGGTACGGAGAAGGAGATCATCAGATCGTCCATCCGCCAGTCGGGCAGAGCGCGGAACGGTGCCATCAGCGCTGCGGCAGGCTGGTGCCAGTGGTTAACCGCCTGCACCAGTAATGACCAGTTGGTCTCGCCAAGATGATCGTAGCTTTCAAACGGGCCGTGGCTGACCTGCCATTTTCCGTCCTGATGACTGACGAGACGGCTGTCGACTTCGCTCTCCATCGCCAGACCGGCCAGCTCATCCGGGGAGATCGGATCGATGAAATTGGCGATCCCGCGTTTCAGAACGACCGGGCGTTTCTGCCAGTAACGTTCGATAAAATCGGGCCAGTTAAGTGCTAATTGATAATCCATATTTATTTTCCGCAGGCTCTTACTGAGTCGGATTATAACGGAAGCTCAGCAGCCTGGGTGCGAGTTTCACGCATTTTCTCACTCCCACGGCTAACTATTGTCAGCCGTGGGATGCTGACGGGCAAAAACCGCTTCCATACGTGCGCCGCCCAGCAGACTCTCTCCGGCATCGATCCTGCCGTTGTACTGCTCGACGATGTCGCGGGCCACCGACAGGCCTACGCCCTGGCCGGGACGCAGCGTGTCGGCGCGTTGGCCGCGATCGAACACCTGGTCGCGTTTCCCCCGGGGGATCCCCGGACCGTCATCCTCAACGATAATGTGCAGCTGATCATCACTCACGCGGGCCGACACTTCAACGAACTCGAGGCAGTATTTGCAGGCGTTATCAAGCAGATTGCCCATCACTTCCATAAAGTCGTTCTTTTCACCGACGAAGCTGATTTCCGGCGAAATATCGAGGGTGATATTGACCCCTTTGCGTTGATAGACCTTGTTCAGCGCAGAGGTCAGGCTATCCAGCAGCGGCGCAACGGGATGCAGCTCCCGGCTCAGCAGGGCACTGCCCGAACGCATACTGGCGCGGTGCAGGTAATAGCCAATCTGCTGCGAGATGCGGCTGATTTGCTCCAGCATCACCGGCTCGGCATCATCGACGCTCAGTTTTGTTCTGCGCAGCGAACGCAAGGTGCTTTGCAGCACCGCCAGCGGGGTTTTCAGGCTGTGGGCAAGGTCAGTCAGGGTGGTGCGGTATTTGTCGTAGCGATCGCGCTCGCTTTTCAACAGGCGATTCAGGTTGCTCACCAGGCTGGTTAGCTCCCGGGTGGTATTCGGGTTCAGCTTCTCGCGGTGATGCTCTTCCAGCTCGCGTACCTCTTTTGCCAGCGACTCGATAGGGCGCAGGCTCCACCAGGCAGCCAGCCACAGCAGGGGGATCACCAGCAGCAGGTTGGCCGCCAGCACATACACGAACCAGCTCCACACCATATAAGATCGTTTTAGCTCAATGGGAACGGTGTCTATCACCACAATCGTCAGCTGCGGCATCGCCGTGGTGGCGGGGTAGAGATTAATCGCTACCGAGTGGTTCAGCTCGCTGTCGTCGTCATCCTCGCGGATCTCCGCCAGCTCTTGCTGCATAGAGTGGTTATTGCCGACGAGGGTGCTGGTGGCATCCACATCTGCTTCGATCTCATGAAAGCCGTTGGTCTTTAGCCACTCCGGACGAATGCTGTTGATAAGCCAGGGAACGTCGCGCTGGGCCCACAGTAGTTGACCTTTGTCGTTGTAAATCAGCGCCATGGTTGGACTCTGTTTGTCCAGCTGCGCCGGCATATCAATGCTGATTTTGCCGTCTTGCCATTTGGCGAGGGTATAGAAGAGGTTACTTTCACCGCGCAGCAGGCGGAAGGTGGTTTTATCAAAACTGACGCTGTAACCCACCAGCGCCACCATGCCGTAGGCCAGCGACAGCACCAGCACTACCGCCGCGGTCGCCAGCAGGAAACGAAACCGCAGCGACAGGGGCAGAACGTGACGAAAGAGTTTTTTCATTTAGCGTAATTCGAAAAGATAGCCCTGGCCGCGCACGGTAGTGATCACATCATCCGGATACTGGGTCTGAATTTTCTTGCGCAGACGCCCCATCAGCACGTCGATGGTATGGCTTTCGCGCAGCTCGGCATCGGGATAGAGCTGGAGCATCAGGGAATCTTTACTCACCACTTTGCCGCTGTTGCGGATCAGCGTTTCCATAATGGTGTATTCAAACGCCGTGAGCTTGATCACCTCGTCGTGAATGGCGAGTTCACGGCGCGAGAGATCCACCTGAAATGGGGGGATTGAGATCACCTGCGACGCCAGACCGCTGTTGCGGCGCATCAGCGCCTGCATGCGGGCGGCAACCTCTTCGATATGAAAGGGCTTGGTGACATAGTCATCCGCACCCGCGCTGAGCACTTCGACCTTGTCCTGCCAGCCTTCGCGGGCGGTTAGCACCAGCACCGGCAACGAGACCTCATGGCTGCGCCAGCGGCGGATCAGCGACAGGCCATCTTCATCCGGCAGTCCCAAATCGACGATGGCGATATCGGGCAGGTGTTCATTGAGATAATAGTCCGCTTCCTTTGCGTCTTCGGCGTCATCGACCTGATGCCCCATCTCCTGAAGCTGGACCTTCAGGTGATGACGTAATAACGCATTATCCTCAACAACCAGTACGCGCATCATCGCGTCTCCCTAATATGAATAGTCAGATTATTTTAACGCTGATTATGTTGCGGCGGGGATAAACATTTCGTCAACCGAAGGGGGGAACCCTCTTTCCGGGCGGAAAGAGGGTGAAAAGCATTACTTCAGTTCGTCAACCATGGTGGTTGCACGGCCAATGTAGTTGGCTGGGGTCATCGCTTTCAGACGGGTTTTCTCGTCTTCTGGCAGCGCCAGACCGTCGATAAACTGCTTCATGCCTTCGGCATCAACACGTTTGCCGCGGGTCAGCTCTTTCAGTTTTTCATACGGTTTTTCGATGCCGTAGCGGCGCATTACGGTCTGGATCGGCTCTGCCAGCACTTCCCAGTTGTGATCCAGCTCGTCCAGCAGGCGGTCACGGTTTACTTCCAGCTTGCTCACACCCTTCAGGGTGGACTGATACGCGATCAGCGCATAGCCGATACCCACGCCGAGGTTACGCAGCACGGTGGAGTCGGTCAGGTCACGCTGCCAGCGCGAAACCGGCAGTTTGCTGGCCATATGCTGCAGCAGGGCATTCGCCAGACCCAGGTTGCCTTCAGAGTTTTCGAAGTCAATTGGGTTCACTTTGTGCGGCATGGTGGACGAACCGATTTCACCGGCGATGGTCTTCTGCTTGAAGTGGTTCAGAGCAATGTAGCCCCAGACGTCGCGGTCGAAGTCGATCAGAATGGTGTTGAAACGTGCCATGCAGTCGAACAGCTCAGCGATGTAATCGTGCGGCTCGATCTGGGTGGTGTACGGGTTCCACTGAATGCCCAGCGAGGTCACAAACTCTTCGCTGAACTGGTGCCAGTCCACTTCCGGGTACGCCACGATGTGGGCATTGTAGTTGCCGACCGCGCCGTTGATTTTACCGAGGATCTCCACCTGCTCCAGCTGACGATACTGACGCTCCATACGGTAGGCGACGTTGGCCATCTCTTTACCGATGGTGGACGGCGTAGCGGGTTGACCGTGGGTTCGGGAGAGCAGCGGGATATCGCGATACTCTACCGCCAGCGCTTTGACTGCATCGATGATTTTGCGCCAGTACGGCAGCACCACGTCCTGACGCGCGGTGGAGAGCATCAGCGCGTGGGAAAGGTTGTTGATATCTTCTGAGGTGCAGGCGAAGTGGATAAATTCAGACACCGCATGCAGCGCCGGTACGCTGGCGACTTTCTCTTTCAGGAAATATTCAACCGCTTTCACATCATGGTTGGTGGTGCGCTCAATGGTTTTGATGCGCGCGGCATCTTCTTCATTGAATTGTGCAACGATTTGATCGAGGTAATCGTTTGCCTGGCTGTCAAAAGCAGGAACTTCCTTGATTGCTGCTTGGGTGGCCAGCTTTTGCAGCCAGCGCACTTCAACCTGCACACGGAACTTCAGCAGACCATATTCGCTGAAGATCCCGCGCAGCGCGCTGACTTTATCGCCGTAGCGTCCATCGACAGGGGAAACGGCGGTCAGTGAGGATAATTCCATAATTCGCAACTCCGGGAGGTTAACAATGAGCAAGAATTTGTTTTGCCTGAGTGGTCAGGCGATTACGATAAAACATTAACTGCAGGCGGCCACCGCCGACCTGATGCCACAGCACGGCGGCACGGATACCGGCCAGCAGCGAGGCGCGAACTTTGGCCTGCACCTGTGGGCTTTGCAGGACGGCAGGCGATCCGGTGACCTGGATCCGCGGTCCCAGCGGACTAATAACGTCCACATAAATGCCGGCCATGGCGCTGAGCAACGTTTCTGACTGCAGATCGAAATGATCGAGCTGGCGCTGCAAGCCAGCTATCCGATCCCCGAGGGTGTCCATCGCGCCTTTGGCGGCGTTGAGCTTACGCTCCAGCACCATCATGCTCAGGGTATAGCGCGTCAGCTCGGCATTCAGCCCCTGACGGTTGCTGGCATTCAGTACACCCAGCAAGGTTTCCAGACCGAGGCGAAGATTCGCTTCGCTACCACCGAAGACGCCGAGGGCTGAACTGGGGTTCAAATCGACAACGCTGTTGAGCGAAACGTGCAGGGCGTCAGCATCGCAATGACCCTGATGCGCCAGCTGTTGCACCAGACGGGCAGACTGGCAAATTCCCGCCAGCGCCAGGGTGATGTCATAAAAATTCTTCGCCACACTTGCTCCTTTCTGTGTGTAATCGCATTAAACCGCAGTCAGCGGCAGGCGTTGTTCGATAATACCGCCGCCAAGGCAGATTTCACCGCTGTAAAACACGGCGGACTGACCTGGCGTTACGGCTGCCACCGGCTCGTCAAAACGCACATCGATGCGTTCGTCGTCCAGTGCGGTTATGGTGCAGGGGATATCGGTCTGACGATAGCGGGTTTTCACCGTGCAGCGCAGCGTGCCTTTCAGCGGCTGGCGATCGACCCAGTGCAGCTGTTGGGCGATCAGGCCGACCGACATCAGACGTGGATGATCGTGACCCTGGGCCACAATCAGAATGTTGTTTTCAACATCTTTATCGACCACGTACCACGGATCTTCGCTACCCTCTTTAATGCCACCAATACCCAGGCCTTTACGCTGGCCGAGGGTGTGGTACATCAGCCCCTGATGCTCGCCAATGGCATCGCCGTCAACGGTGATGATTTTACCCGGCTG
This sequence comes from Silvania sp., assembly GCF_051656365.1. Lineage (NCBI taxonomy): Bacteria > Pseudomonadati > Pseudomonadota > Gammaproteobacteria > Enterobacterales > Enterobacteriaceae > Silvania > Silvania sp. The sequence continues at coordinate 8,841 of NZ_JBOGBT010000008.1, forward strand.
GGCAGGCAGGTAGCGGCCAAGGAATTCACGGAATTTGCGCTCACCGATAAAGCAGATGCCGGTGGAGTCTTTTTTCTTTGCGGTGACAAGCCCCAGATCTTCGGCGATTTTACGCACTTCGGGTTTTTCCAGCTCACCCACCGGGAACAGGCTTTGCGCAATCTGTTCGTGGCCGAGGGTATACAGGAAGTAGCTCTGATCTTTGTTGCCGTCGAGACCGCGCAGCAGCTGGCTTTTGCCGTCGACATCCGCGCGGCGCACGTAGTGGCCGGTAGCGATGTAGTCAGCACCCAGATCTTCAGCGGCGAATTCGAGGAACGCTTTGAATTTAATTTCTTTGTTGCACAGAATATCCGGGTTCGGCGTGCGGCCTGCTTTATATTCAGCAAGGAAATGCTCGAACACGTTGTCCCAGTACTCTGCGGCAAAATTGACGGTATGCAGTTCAATGCCCAGCTTGTCGCACACGGCCTGCGCATCGGCAAGATCCGCAGCAGCCGTGCAGTATTCCTCGCCATCGTCTTCTTCCCAGTTCTTCATGAACAGGCCTTCAACCTTATAGCCCTGTTGCAGCAACAGCCAGGCAGAGACGGAAGAATCGACGCCGCCGGACATGCCGACGATCACTTTTTTTGGGCTTTCAGACATTGGAATACTCACGACATTGAACTTAAAGGCGGCGTATTCTATCACGCGACCCCGGCATTGACACCCTCTGTAAACGGCCAGTTAAATTCCCCGATCGTCTCCAGCGGCAGACGGCTGCCGGTAAGATAGCTACGAATACTCTCCGCAACCAGCGGCGAGCGCAGATGGGTGGCGTTCAGTATGGTGTCGGCATCGACCCACAGGCAGCGATCGATATCGCTGTCATGCGGCTCCGTGGCGCACGTATCGTTAAGCTCAATGGCAAACAGGAAGCGCAAAAACGGGGTGTTATCCGGAGCAATCCACTGATGTAAACGAATGAAGTGTTGCGGCTGAGCATCAATTCCCGTCTCTTCCCACAGTTCACGGCGCGCGGCCTGAACCAGGGTCTCATCGGCTTCAAGATGGCCCGCAGGCTGATTCCATAGTGCTTTGCCGTTGATGGTCTCTTCGACCACTAAAAATTTGCCCTGGGCGTGCACAACCGTAGCAACAGTAACGTGCGGCTTAAACATGTCTCTCTCCTTGTTCAGTAACGTCCCGCCATTCACCGTTGGCGAGGTTATCCAGCGTGTAATTGCCCATCGAATAGCGAATCAGCCGCAGGGTCGGATGCCCGACATGGGCCGTCATGCGTCGCACCTGACGATTGCGGCCTTCATACAGGGTGATTTTGATCCACGTAACCGGTATCGACTTGCGCTCGCGGATCGGCGGATTGCGCGGCCACAGCCACTCGGGCTCGCTCACTATCTCAATGCCGGCGGGCAGGGTAGGACCGTCGTTGAGCGCCACGCCGTTACGTAACGCTGCCACAGCCTCTTCGCCCGGCTCGCCTTCGACCTGAACATAGTAGATTTTGCCGGTGCGTTTACCGGGCTGGGTCAAGCGGGCCTGCAATTCACCGTCGTTAGTGAGCACCATCAGGCCTTCGCTGTCGCGATCGAGGCGACCGGCCGCATACACGCCCTGAACGGGGATAAAATCTTTCAACGTGCTGCGTCCGGCTTCGTCGGTAAACTGCGGCAGCACATCGTAAGGTTTATTGAACAAAATCACCCTTGTGGGCTCGCGTTGCTTGCGCGGTCTGGATGCTTGTCGCGTGCTGAATCGTTCAACGTGGTGATTTCTAAAAGAAGTTTTCTGCATGGTATTTTCAGAAGTTATCAATTGCCGCATTATAGCCTAATAACGAATGCCTTTCATGGTGCCGGACATTCAGGTACTATCGATGAGCTAATTACAATTTATTAACATAAGATCAGTAACAACCAGAAGCGCTCGAAGGAGAGGTTAATGGAAAGCAAAGTAGTTGTTCCGGCGGAAGGTAAAAAGATCACCCTGCAAGACGGTAAGCTGAACGTTCCACACAATCCGATTATCCCGTTCATCGAAGGTGACGGTATTGGTGTTGACGTCACTCCGGCAATGCTGAAAGTGGTGGATGCCGCTGTTGAGAAAGCCTATAAAGGCGAGCGTAAAATTTCCTGGATGGAAATTTACACCGGTGAAAAATCTACCCACGTTTACGGCCAGGACGTCTGGCTGCCAACTGAAACACTTGACCTGATTCGTGACTACCGCGTTGCCATCAAAGGCCCTCTGACTACCCCAGTCGGTGGCGGTATTCGCTCTCTGAACGTTGCCCTGCGTCAGGAACTCGACCTGTACGTGTGCCTGCGCCCGGTACGTTACTACCAGGGTACTCCGAGCCCGGTTAAACACCCAGAACTGACCGACATGGTTATCTTCCGTGAGAACTCAGAAGATATCTACGCGGGCATCGAGTGGAAAGCAGACTCTGCTGAAGCCGAGAAAGTGATCAAGTTCCTGCGTGATGAGATGGGCGTGAAGAAAATTCGCTTCCCTGAACATTGCGGCATCGGTATCAAACCGTGCTCCGAAGACGGCACCAAGCGTCTGGTCCGCGCGGCGATTGAATACGCGATCACCAACGACCGTGACTCTGTGACCATTGTTCACAAAGGTAACATCATGAAGTTCACCGAAGGCGCGTTCAAAGACTGGGGTTACCAGTTGGCGGCGGAAGAATTCGGTGGTGAACTGATCGACGGCGGCCCGTGGCAGAAGATCAAGAACCCGAACACCGGCAAAGAGATCATCATTAAAGATGTGATCGCCGATGCGTTCCTGCAGCAAATCCTGCTGCGTCCGGCTGAATACGACGTTATCGCCTGTATGAACCTGAACGGTGACTACATCTCTGACGCCCTGGCGGCGCAGGTTGGCGGTATCGGTATCGCACCAGGCGCGAACATCGGCGACGAATGCGCCCTGTTCGAAGCTACCCACGGCACCGCACCGAAGTATGCAGGTCAGGACAAAGTGAACCCAGGTTCTATCATCCTGTCCGCTGAGATGATGTTGCGTCATATGGAATGGTTCGAAGCGGCTGACCTGATCGTGAAAGGTATGGAAGGCGCGATTAACGCCAAAACCGTAACTTACGATTTCGAACGTCTGATGGAAGGCGCTAAACTGCTGAAATGTTCAGAGTTTGGTGACGCGATCATCAAAAACATGTAATCCAGATTCTGGTTTGTATGCGAACGGGAGCCGAAGGGTTCCCGTTTTTTTTGCCACCTCAGAAACCTTCCCCAAAACCTTCCCCAAAACGTTTCCCCAAAACCCCGCTGAATTCACCCCGTTTTTGAATCGATAACCACCCAATCTTTACCCCTGTCATCATTATATTTGTCGGTTTGCTTCCGGGATTTATGACCCAATAATTTTTGGGTATCTATGCCTTGATCTCTGTAGATACGCTCAGAAAGAGAACGTTGCTCATGGAAGGTTGGGGCGGTTCCTTTTTCCCAATCTATTCCGCATTTGTTCCTGGCTTTTTTAAAGGTTGTAGTCAAACTACTTGTAGAGACGCAGTCACCTCTTGTGGACTGCGAACTGGAGTGTCGGAAGTGAACAAGATATTTACTCACTACAGCATCACGACATTTTGAAATAACATCTCTTAAGGTCAGGCCCAATACATCGCATCTCAGGTTTAAAGGGATAGCTAAACGTGAGCCTGTTTTTTCTTGTTCTACATGAAGCATGTCGTCCCAGATATCCGAGAATTTCATCTTACAGATATCCCCCAAACGCTGACCGGTTACTAAAGCCAGCAACATTCCAGTCTGCAGATATGGCTGCTGATGTTCCGCAGATTCATAAATCATGACCCATTCATCAAATGATAAACGATGACGGGTAACTTTATGTCTTGGTTGCCTGGTTGCCATCGCAGGGTTGTAGCCTGGCGGAACGTGACCGGAATGTTGAGCTTCTTTGAAAACATCAATCAAAACCATGCGCACAACTTGAGCCATCCTGTTATGGCCTTCTTCCTTTATTGCATCTGTAATTTCAGATATATCAAGAGTTGAAATATCCTTGAGGTGCTGAATGCCGCAATGCTCTCGGAATAAACGTAATGGCTTATTCTTTTGTCGAAAAGAGTTTGGCCTTAATTCATTATTCTTTAATCTTTCCTCTTGAATTAAAGTGTATTTATCAATCCACTCAGTAACGGTGATGTCAGTTCTTTTACCCTTCATTCTAGCCAGTCGGTCATTAACGCTTAGGATTTGCCGGGTGCGCTGTTCGGCAATGATTGTATTCGCCTCAGTTGCAACTTGTTTGGCCTCAGCCTCATCAGTACCCAGGCTGTGGAATCGACCAGATACAGGATGCTTATATTGCCAGTAAACTTTACCTGTCCTCTTATCGAGTTTGCAGTAAAGGTTTGGTATTGAAATTTTATGAGTCCGCGGTCTAGCAGCCATCAGAAATTATCCGTTTTAATCTGGGGTTAGAATTCACAGGAATAACAGGTTCGGCCATCATGCCAACGTAACGGGCCTCGCGGTCCACCATCCAGCATCGACCAACCTTAACAGCTGGTGGCGCTATCATCTTTCCCTTGGCATATTTTTTAAGCACACGCTCGCTGGGGGCCTTTTCACCAAACTCTTCCTTTGCCCAGTCGGTTAAAGACATCATTCGCGACATAGTTTTCTCCACTAAACCGGCTGCACCCGGTTACGATTTATAAAATGCGCATGATGAGCATCCGCCTCGGAGCCCATCATTGCAGGTATGACATACTTTAGTTTCGGTGTGAAAGAGCTGGTGGATCATTTCCTTAGGCATGACAACCGGCATCGGCACCCGAATTACCAGGCGGCGAAGTTCGGCTATCTCATCGGCCTGCTCCATGACGCGGGCGTGCAGGTCGGCAGCCTCAGCACGCCACCAGGCAACATCGGCTTTAAGGCGGCGAACGCGCCGCTGTTTGAGTTTACTCACCATATTCCATACCCGGTCATGGATATCAGCTGGCAGATGGCGAACATCACCACTGTGATAACGACCACTTTAACTGGAGGCATCATTTCACCCCCTGCTCAGTATTCTTCAGGTCGTTCTCTGCAAACAGAATGGACGTTCTGGCAGATCGTAGCCTGGCTTTAGCGTTCTTCTCTTCGCGTTCCAAATTGGCTACCGACTCGCGCAGTTCAGTGCGACGAGCCCGAAGCTCAGTGATCTCCTTCACGGTATGTCTCGCGTCTTTAGCGCAACTGAGAACGTATTCGAACGGATCGATATACGTACCGCAGCTCAAGCACTGAAAAGTCCTGTCCGTTTCGCATATTTCTGTTCGTGGATGAGTGCAGCGCTTCTGAAGGTAAGTTTTCTCGTTCGAGACGGCGACACTGAGAGGGTTTTCCTCCTCAGGCTTAGGCTGAACTAACTGAACAACGTTATCGCTGAGGTCGTCCATCACTTCACCTCCTGCTGCGGTGCTGCTGGCAGCGCGCACAATTCAACAGCCGCACCATAAATCAGCTTAATGGTGTCCCATCCGATAGGGATTTCACCATCCCAGCCGCCTTCCTCGTTACAGTCCTCGCACCCTTCACCACCACAAGACTGGCAGGCGATGCGGTGAGTAACGTGAAACTCACCAGATAAAGCTCCTTTGGCACCATTCTCAGCGGTGAGTCTTTTCGGCATGGCGCAGTAACCTTCAGGCAACGTGTAAGGCTGGCATACAGGTTCGGCTTTACCCTGAAGCATGGCGGTGCGGCACTGGTTGAACCCATGAGCCCAGGCAGATGCCAGGCCCATGTCGTCCTCGGTGATTTTTTCTGGAACATCCTCCCAGCTCACCGCTAGAGGCACCACCGCTGGCTGCGGTAACTGTGGTGCTGCGTAGAGTGGAATTGTGCCATCCCGCTGTTGGTCTGGTGACGACAAGTAGTAACTTACTCCATCCTCAGCCAATCTGTAATATCCCACCGGCTCCTGCCCCACCCCAGCCGTCAGCGCTGCCAGTGCGATAGCGAATATCTCGTTATCCATCACCAGTCCATCAGCGTCAGGATCTCTTCGGATGCGGTATTTATTGATTGCCGTTACTTGATTGATGCGATCGATCAACTGCTCTCTCGTAAATTCAGCCATATCCCTACTCCTCCACCCGGGTGATGATGCCAGCAGCTACCAGTTCGTGATTGTTGATGGTCTCAGTCATCGCCGTTGTCCTCACAGCAATAGTGCCGCCCTTCCGGATCTGTGGATATGTGCCCGCAGATATCGCATTCAATTTCACATTCAGGGGAAACCTCGCCCTGATCGCCGTTATCAGCAAACGGGTTACCATCACCGTCTGACCAATCCTCCAGCTCATCTTCACGCTTGCAGTTGCGGCATAGGGTATTCCCAGCCCACATATCCTCTTTGCATCGAGGGCAACGGTCTAAATCTTCATCTTTCATTTGGCATCCCCTTTTCTAAGCTGGGAAGCAAATTTGATAGCTTCACGTGACGAATAACTGGACGCTGCATCATTTTTACTCGGGTTTCCGATATATGAACGCTGCTGGTCAGCGAACAACTCCACACCCTGAGCCCGCACTTCAGCCAGGAAGGCGTCGGTCTGGTTGAAAGGATTCTCGGCCTTGACGTCCCGCGATACGTACATGTTGATTTCAGATACGTAATCCAGCGGAACGCCAGCCATCATGCAGTCTTCACCCTCAGACAAATATTCCAGGTGGTTTTCACTGACGTCGGTGAGCAGGCGCAGCATCTGCCCGTTCTCCGCCGCCAGCGCCACAACATCAGCGCGAACCTTACGCAGCTCAAGAACAGCTACCTGAACTGCATAAGCGAAGTTGGCGCACGATCTTTCGCCTGCTTTTTCACTGTCACGCTGAAAATTGACTGCAACAGTCATCAGTTCATCCAGCTGTTCGCCGGTCATTGGTTTATTGGCTGTCATGGTTATTTTCCTGCTGCAGTTTGTGCTGCTTAACTAAGTGGGCCACTGCCTTGGACTGGCTGGTGACGATCCCGTTGAGGCTGACGCTTTTTCCGCGATAAATTGGCACGCTGCCGATCTCTACTCCACCGAGGCTGACATGAAGAGTTTTCCCGCGTACCTCAGTGTTTGGGATCGGCTGAGACAGGCGATAGGTTTCGCGCGCTTCTGCGATGGCTTTGTATTCGTCAATAATTGAGAGAGCTTCAGCCAGCGCAGCACCCTGGATGGTGAACACGCCTTCGTCACTGATCTCTGACTGGGCCATCAGTTCGACGAACCGCCGCGCGTTCTTGATGCTGAGTTCTGGCGCAATTGCGCTGCGGGTAACTTTCGTTTTACCCTGGGCAGCCGCAACAGCCTTATCATGCTGGAGTACCTCGCCAGCCTTTTCTCCGTACTCTTTGACGCGATCAACAGCAACATCAACGGAGACGGCCCCGGATTTAACTTCCTGCTGAACGTCATAATTTGCGGTACTGAGTGTCAGTAACTTTTCAACAGTACCAACTGACTTATTGACAAGCTTCGCAATCTCGCTGGTGGTCTGGTTAAACGCGTTGTGCAGTTCCTGAATAACCGCAGCCTGCTCAATATCTGAAAGGGGCAGCTGGTTATTACTTGTCATGATCCGCGCCAGGCGCTGCACATCGTTACCGTTAAACGGCATGATGTGAATGCGGTCTACTGGCTTACCGGCTGCACGGCAGCGCTCATAGCAACGACGGCGGCGGTGGCCTTCAACGACCCAAACACCACCTTCATCACGGGCGATAACTTCCAGCGGAGGGACAGAACCCCCGGTCATCAGGTAGTTGAAGAGGTCATCATCAGCCAGGATGGTGCGTTCATCGTCGTCGTGACGCTTGTTGAAACCTTCACGAACGTGGATATCGTCAAGGCTGATGAACATCCCGGTATCAGTGCGCTTGATGGTCCCGTCACGGGACATCTGTTTGAATGAGTTAGCCATCAGAGCGCTACCTCGTTATTGAGGCAAATGACCACAGCAGGCAGTTCACGTAATTCACGCTGCGCTTCCAGTAAGTGCATATTGGTGGGCGTTTTGGTGTGGCGTTCTTCGATACGGTCGCACTCTTTGGCCCAGCTCGTTACGTCCTCACGGAGAGTGACGTTCTGTATGGCGAGCTCTTTACGCTGTGCCATGGCTTCACAAAGAGCCACGCTGGTTACGTCGAGTCTGGTAGCCAACTCGTTCATCAGTTGAGCTGAAGCAACTGGCAGGTATCTAGCGGCGATGCGAGCTGCATCGACCAACTGCTCTCTGGTCATGCGTGGTTGTAACTCGGTGACGGTCTGTGTGTTCGTCATGGTTAGTTTCTCCGTTATATAAGCGTCCTGCACGACGCTGAATTCTTGGCCTTACAACTTAAAAGAGGCCGCCTTGGTCTTTTGGGGAGGTGCGTTTTCGTTTTGTTACCTCAGCTTTTGAAACCTGTTTATCTGCCCAGGCTTTCGCATGCCGCATCACATCATCGAAAATTGCTCCTTTTTTGCTGGCTTGCGACATACGCTTATATAAATCAATCGCTTGCCATGCCCCCCCCTGAGCCACCGAAGAGGAAAAGCCTTGCTTAATCAGCAGTTCCTTCACGTTTTTCTCAATAAATTCGAGGTGGTTCATCAGTCCTCCAGTGGAAAATCCGCTGAATTTTGGTTGCACGAATCCCGCGCCTGACGGCGATAAATTATTTTGGGTTCGCTTTAATAAGCACCCAGGGTAGGGCGCTTAATGAAGCGGGCGACTGCCATCGCCGGTTAGTATCTCCACACAACTGAAAGCGCGCTCTGCTTAGGTTTGCATTTAACGATCTGACACTTTGAGGAAAGGTACAGAGCGCGCTTTCAGTTGTGAAAATGGGCGGTCGGCATTAAGGACATTCACAACTGCCGACCGCCAAGGCTACACACAGCTATCGTTGGTACAGGTACTACAGGTTCATGTTGTGGTGGTGGTGCCTCCACCTGCCGGTTAAGCCATTACCGGCGACGTCACACTATCAAGAATGCATTCATTATTGAGTTGAATGATTTTGGCTTCGTCACGTGCGCATAGCCGCAATTACCACAACGGTTAGAGCACTATCTCCGGTTCTATCTCCAGTCTGCTAAGCAGATACCGTCCCCTAAATGCTCTTACCTGTTGTGTTCGTGGGGTCTACTTCCCTCCTGTCACGGTTCTTTCCCCGCGTCATCATGTGTTCATTCGGTACATGAAACCCTTATTCCGGAATTCCACCGGACCCATCTGTTTTTTAAGCCACTCAGATATCGTCTGGGCTGTGCCAGTCTCTCCTGGCTGCCACCCTTAACGCTTCATCCAGTTGCAGGCCTAAACCACTTACCAGATGGGCGTCACTCGAACTTCGTGTTGAGGGTTACACCTGTACTACGCGTCGAGTCCGCGCCCTGCAGTTAGCCTCTCATGCAGGGAAAGCTGTGTTTATGGCAGTAGGTTGCCAGCCAGGCAGCTAAGACGTATTGAAGAGGGCACTCATCGTGCAGCAGGCTCCGATATTTACTCGGGCTTAGTGAGATACGGATCACCAATCTCACGAACAGCCTCGGTCACTTGAGCTGCCTTTCTCCTGAAGTTCCGTGCGGTATCGCGTCCGACGCGGAGTGCTCTCATCTATACACCCTCGTCTCTTCCGAGGTGTCACACCTGATCGCCACGATGGTGAGTCGCTCCAATGCCTCGTTCATGCCTGGCTTGCACATTCCGGCTACCCGGTCGGGAAAGTAGCAACAAAGGAACCCTACCGGACCGCTGCGACACATGTGCCATATGCCGTACTGAAACTGCTGCCTGTCTTTTCACCACATCAGGCTCGGTGGTATTCTTGGAGTTCTCACGCAACCAAGAAATTGAAAATCATGAACAATCCTTTATCCAATCTTCAATTGGATGTTTGGTACAAGGTGTTGATCGTTATTTGCACGATCGTATTCCTCTCTACCGCTGGCGGACTGCTACCAAAACTTCCTACCAACTCGTCGCTTTTGATTTCTCTTGGCGGCGTATTTTTTTGCTGTGGCGAATGGAAAAACCATCCACGATACACAGTTGTTGAAGAGGCTATGGGCCAGAGATTTCTGGGCACTGGCTTCAAGCGAGCATTCAGTATCACTGGTACGATTCTTTGCTTGATTGGTGCATACCTGATCTACAAAGGAATCATGCCACTTCTCTAAATCGCAACCGCACTTAGGACACTTGCTATAAACAGGTATGAAATTCATCCCGCCTGGGAGAGTTACCATTTTTCTGTTTGCGTTTGTTCCCATCGTGCTCACTCATGGTGTTTGCTGCTGATGGAGTGAATATACAAAACGTATTCATATCAGTCAATACGAAATGTATACAAAAAATGAAATTGGCAACGTTATGTATTCTTCACATAGGAAAGCGAAAAGATTGGGGGGAGGAACCGTGGGTGGTAAGTCGTTAAGCTTTATGCGGAATGGTTTATGTAACCCAGCCAGGTAGCCGGGTTACAAGAAATATTTAAATCAGGCGCAGTTTGGTTTCAATGCCTACGCCGATAATTCTACAGTTACCGTTGATTGGAACGAGAGGCCATTGTGGATTAAGCCCCTTAAGATACTTCTGCCCGCCATCAATAATCAGTTTTTTGAAGGTAGCTTCGTTGGTATCAGATAGCTTTGCAATCACCAGACTTCCGTTTACCGGATCTCTTCCCGTGTCAAACAAGACAAATGTACCTTCGGGAACACTAAGGCCGACTGGGGCGGTCATGGAATCACCCTCCACTTCAAGCCAAAAGGCATCGCCTTGAATATGGGCATCCGACTCAAGCCATTGATCAATATCTTTCAGGGTATAGGCTTCGACCGCTTCACCCCATGATCCGGCTTTGATGCTACTCAATACGGGATACTTCTTCCCACGTTTATAGGGGCCCACATATTCAACGTCCCCCTTAAGACTCTCATCAATTATTAATCCATCGGCTCCAACCGAAAAATTTTTCTTCCCAAGGAATTCAAGAATCCGCGCGATCTCCCCTAGGCTGGGTTCACGCCTGGCGTTCAGCCAATGGCTTACGGCACCTTTGGTAATCCCAAGGTGCTCAGCAAGCTGTTCTTGAGTAATCCCCTGGGCTTTCATCAGGGTTTTCGCCAAGTCGTACCATTTCATAGTCATACCCAAATAATACAACTTGTATACTTTTAATCGAGTCACAAAACGTATATCTGTCTTGCGCCGCATAAATACAAAATGTATACTCTCTTTGAATAAAGGAGAGTGGAATGAATAACCTTCGAGCAATTAGAACCAAGTTAGGCATTACGCAGGGGCACTTAGCAAATGCCCTTGGAGTGACAAAGGGCGCTGTTTGTCATTACGAAAACAGCAAGAGAAAAATGAACATCGATCAGTGCCGCGCCATCGTTTCTGCCCTAAATGATTTCGGTGCAAAAGTCAGTATTGATGATGTTTTCCCACCGCTTCAGTCTAGTGAAACTGCAGCGTAATCATAACTACCAAAGGAAAATCAACATGGTAGAGCCAAGCCTGAAAGAAGTAGTTAAAGCGATGTGCAAAGCGTATCCCGGAGGCCGTGAGGCTATGGCTGGTGCTCTTGGCATGTCTGTAACTCAGTTAAACAACAACCTGTACGAGAAGAACGGCTGCCGCTTCTTTGAGGTGAACGAGCTGGAAGCGATGGAGGACATTTCCAATACATCACTGCTGGCTGATTACTTCGCTCAGCGCCGCGGTGCATTGCTGGTGGATATACCAAAGCTTGATGACCTTGACCGCGTGGATCTTTTTACTCGGGCCATGAGAACTGCCGCCGCGCGTGGGCGTGTTGACCAGATTATCCAGGCTGCTTTGGAAGATGGAGTTATTGAAGCGCATGAAGCTGAAGAAATCAAAGAGCATCACCGCCGCCACCTGGCTGCGCGTGAAGAAGAGATCCGCGCGATTGTTGCGCTGTTTAGCCGTAAGCAAAGCCAAAAAAAGTGACGCCCGCGAGTGTGCAGCTCCGGGCGTCGTGGCGTGTCGTATCAGTGGAGAAACTAACGCATGAACAGTTTAAACCGATTGAGACCAGCTAAGCAATTCCGATGCCTGCCGCTGGTGGGGAAAGAATCCCCGTTCGGCTATGTGGAGAGATTAAACAACGAGGCTGAAGTGAACAACTACCAGCCTGATGACGCAATGGTAGAGGCTTTTACTCTGATGAACGAGAAGGGGCGTGAGGAATGGCTGAAGTTGACCGGCGATTCAAAGACCACCGAGGTATCACTGTCCACGTCGTCAGATGGGAGCCAGAGAGTCGACGCGTCATATACATTCGCGAAGGGTACGATCATGAGTGCTTCAGCCCTCTTGAGCAATTCCAGCGTAAGTTTACAGAGTTAAAGGACGACCATGAGCACTAAATTAACCGGTTACGTTTGGGACGCTTGCGCTTCTTCTGGCATGAAGTTGTCCAGCGTTGCCATCATGGCGCGTCTGGCAGACTTCAGCAGTGACGAAGGGGTGAGCTGGCCTTCCATCGGCACTATCGCTCGTCAGATCGGCGCTGGTGAAAGCACCGTTCGGACTGCGATAGCCCAGCTTGAGAAAGATGGCTGGCTGTCACGCAAACAGCGTCGCAACGGCAACAGGAACGCGTCGAATGTTTACCAGCTCAATGTGGCAAAACTTCAGGCTGCTGCCTTTTCTCACCTGTCAGATTCTGACGCATCAAAATCTGATGCCTCAAAATCCGACCCCTCAAAATTTGAGGCATCAAAAAACAGCCAGAAGGGGAGTTTTGACCCGTCAGAATCTGGTGGGGATCCGTCAGTAAAATCAACTACTGATCCATCAGATAAAAAACCTTCTTGTCCGGTTGCGTCGCAACCCGACCCTGAAGTGTTGATCACTGACAATGCAATTCTGGTGTTAACCCATCTCAACCAGGTCAGTGGCTCTCGCTATCAGAAATCAAAAACCTCTTTGGAGAACATCCGGGGCCGCTTACGAGATGGGTTCAGCGTTGACGACCTGAAAATGGTTATCGATTTGAAGCATGAGCACTGGAGCGGTAACGACGACCAGTATCAGTACATGCGCCCTGAAACGCTGTTTGGCCCAAAGAAATTCGAATCTTATTTGCAAAGCGCATCCCGTTGGGACAGCAAAGGTCGGCCAAAACGTCAGGACTGGGAAGGCCAGCGTAAGGCGGATCCGATGAAGTTCGGCGCTGTAGATACCGAAATTCCTTCGGGTTTCAGAGGAGCAAAATAATGAGCTTGATGAAAACACTCGAAATGTTCATTGCGGATAACCCAGGGTTAAGCAGCCGAGAAATTGCTGATTCTTTTACGGATTACAGTACGGAATCTGTCCAGCGCACTGTCTGCCGGCTTTATGATTTTAACTTCACCACCCGCGAACTGGTTGGTTCTCAGTATCGCTATTACGCGGTGAATTCCGCAGCCGGTTGTGGTCAGCCAGTCCTGCACGTAGACACTGGCGTATCCGAAATTGTCAAAAAGGCCAAAGCACTTCACGACAAAGGCCTCTACCGCCGTGCTGCTTCTCTGTGGTTTGAGGCATTCCAGCGTTCTGAAATGGTCACCGAGCGAGATCGTTGCCTGAAAGAGCGGCAGCGCTGCCTTCGTCAGGCCAAATACGTATCTAAACCTCAGAGTCAGTGGTTCCTCGCTGGCAAGTTCTCCGGGAGCCACAAATGAGTTATTCGCTGATTTACGCAGATCCGCCATGGGAGTACAGCAACAGAGCGAGCAATGGTGCTGCTGAAAATCATTACGGCACCATGAAGCTGATCGACATCAAACGCCTGCCTGTCTGGGAAGTGGCTGCTGAAAACGCGGTGTTGGCCATGTGGTTCACCGGCACTCACACCCGTGAGGCCATTGAACTGGCTGAGGCCTGGGGCTTTAAGGTTCGCACCATGAAGGGGTTCACCTGGGTGAAGTTCAATCCTCTGGCAGAACAGCACATCAACAAAGCGCTGCAGTCCGGCAATGTTGAGGACTTCTACGACTTCCTCGAGCTGCTGAACGGTCAGACCAAGATGAATGGGGGTAACTACACCCGTGCCAATACGGAAGATCTTCTGATCGCTACTCGTGGTAATGGTCTGGAACGGCTGAGCGCCAGCGTGAAGCAGGTTATCTACAGCCCTCTTGGTGAACACAGCGCCAAACCTGCTGAAGCCAGATTCCTCCTTGAGCAACTTTACGGTGACGTTCCGCGTATCGAGTTATTCAGTCGCTGTGGCGCGCCTGGCTGGGACCACTGGGGGAATGAAGCTGAATCGTCAGATATAGAGCTGGTATCGGGGTGGGCTGTACCTATCAGCAAAAAAGAGGATCGCGCAGCATGATCAAGCTTTCAGCTGAACAGGAAAATGCAGTACGCGATGTTGCGCGCCGCTGCATCCGGGAGATAAGGGAAACGCTTAAACAGAAGCCTAAACCAAGCTGGAATACTGCTGTCCCTCCGATCCTCAAGAAGTATCACGAGCTGGTGAAGCCGATGGGCGTAACCCTGGTGAAGTTTAACAGTGAAATTGGTCGCCTGAACGGGCGCTATGGAGTGGAGTCATGATCGGATTAACCTACAGGCAAAGTGAAGTTCTGGCAGCCATCAAGGAATACATTGCCCGCGTGGGCTTTCCTCCAACCATGACCGAGCTTGCCAGACTGATTGGCTGCTCATCCCCTAACGCTGCCGCAGACCACGTTAAGGCGCTCCGGCGAAAAGGGTATATCTCAAGCGCCACTGGGGCGGCGAGGGGGATCGCTGTTGTTGATAGCGGTAATGACCTGGATGCGATATCGGTCGTTAAGTCTCTGCTGGAAGGTGGTGACAACGCTAAAGAGCGCGCGGTGGCATGGCTGCAGCTGCAAGGAGTGGAGCTATGAAGTTGATCCTCCCGTTCCCACCGAGCGTAAACACTTACTGGCGAGCGCCGAACAGCGGCCCGCTCAAAGGTCGGCATCTTATCAGCGCAAAGGGCAGGGCATATCAGAGCGCAGCGTGTGCCGCCATCATTGAACAGCTTCGCCGCCTGCCGAAACCGTCGTCGGAAGCAGCAGCGGTAGAAATCGTTCTTTACCCACCGGATTCTCGCCTCCGTGACATAGACAACTTCAACAAGGCGTTATTTGACGCCCTCACTCATGCGGGCATCTGGGAGGATGACAGCCAGGTGAAACGGATGCTGGTGGAGTGGGGGCCTCAGGTGCCGGGAGGAAAAGTAGAAATAACGATCACCAAACATGAACCCATGGCGGGTGCAGCCGCCTGATAAGTGGAGAAGAGCATGAATCAGATGAATATCGTAGTGAATTGCCCTACCCACCATGCCGTGATGCAGGGGCAACAGGTCACAATGTCCAGCCGTGAAATTGCAAAGTTGGTTGATTCACGGCACAGCAACGTATGCGTCGCTATAGAGCGCCTGATGAATTCCGGAGTTATTGGGGGGTATGCTGCAATGCAGTACACCCATCCACAGAACGGCCAGACCTATCACTATTACGAAGTTATCAAGCGTGACAGCTATGTGATCGTTGCGCAGCTCTGCCCAGAGTTTACTGCCCGTCTGGTTGACCGCTGGCAGGAGCTTGAGAACGGGCAAGGTCTTAAACTCCCTCAGACATTGCCTGAGGCTCTCCGCATGGCTGCCGACCTTGCTGAGCAAAAGCAACGACTGAGTGAAGAACTGGCGATTGCCACGCCGAAAGCGGAGTTCGTTGATCGTTACGTTATGGCTACTGGCTCAATGACATTCCGCCAGGTAGCCAAACTGCTAAACGCGAAAGAACCTGAGTTCCGCCTGTTCCTGCTGGATAACCACATCATGTACCGGCTGAACGGCACACTTACGCCATACCATCAGCACATCGAAGCCGAACGCTTTGAGGTGAAGACCGGCACTACCAATGCGTCGAACTACGCGTTCAGCCAGGCACGTTTTACTGCGAAAGGTGTGCGCTGGGTTGGCGGCCTCTGGGCTGAACATATTGCTAAGGGGCTGATGGCGTGAGGGCATTACTGACACCTGAGATTGCGCCTATGTCAGGGGTGGTTCTCTTTCGCCCCGGCAGTGAGCTGATGTGGTTATTCCGGCAGGGCCGTGTCGTGATCGAAATTCCCGGCGAACAACTGGCTGATATGCCGTCTGGCGTGATGCCTCAGTCGCATCAGCCGCTGGCAGAAGATGGCAGCTTACTTCCTGTTTTCGAGAACCCGGCGGTTATCCAGCGCGCTGGTGGAATGTCAGTTTTTGATGCATGGCTTGAGAAAAAGCGTGAGTGTCAGTGGCCGCACAACGACTGGCATGCAGACGAGTTCACAATCATGCGCCATAAGCCCGGCAGCATCCTTCTTTGCTGGGGATGTGATAACCAACTTCGTGAGCATTTCACTGAAAGGCTGGCAGGCATTGCCCGCAAAAACCTGGTATCCTGGCTGGTGAGAGCTGTAAGCGGTCAACTTGGCTTCAGTGAAGACCACGTGCTTACACTTCCTGAGTTCTGCTGGTGGCTGGTGAAGAACGGCCTGGGTGATGTAATTCCGGAAAGCATGGCGGCCAAAGCCCTGAGGCTAAAGCCTGAACCCTTCCAGTCAGTGATGCGTGAGAGTGAAATAACACCATCTATACCTGCTGCTGAGCTGCTGCAGGAGAAAGCCAAAAAGATAGTTGCAGTGAAGGTCGATCCTGACACCCCGGAATCCTTCATGCTGCGGCCTAAGCGCCGCCGCTGGGAAAACGAGAAGTATACGCGATGGGTTAAAACCCAGCCGTGTGTCTGCTGTTCTAAACCGGCAGACGACCCCCACCACCTGATTGGTCACGGGCAGGGTGGAATGGGTACCAAAGCGCATGACCTGTTTGTGATACCTCTGTGCAGAGAGCATCACGACGCGTTGCACGCTGATCCTGTGGTATTTGAAGCGAAATACGGCGACCAGTTATCGCTGCTGTTTCGGTTTTTAGATCGTGCGCTGGCAATCGGCGTACTGGCGTAGTGGAGACGCAAAATGATTAATCCTTCTGAAGTTGGCAAAGCAGGCGAAACCGTTCGCCTCCGCACTCTCGAAAGCATCTGGATTCAGGGCAAGCTGCGCATGTGGGGCCGCTGGTCTTACATCGGCGGCGGTTCTGGTGGGAACATGTTCAATCAGCTGCTTGCGTCCTCAACAATCACCAAGACAGCAATCAATGATGCGCTGCGCCGTATGAAGAAGTCCGGCATCAGCAAACCTGAGCTTGAAGCGTACCTGCGTGCAATTCTGGACAGCAAAAATAAAAGCGGGCTGGCGTTCTGCTCAGACGAAGAGGGTCTGCGGGTTGATGGGGTCATTGCTTCCGTTCTGATGAATGATGACTACCGATCGCTATACGGTGTGATTGTTGACCGTCATCGCCTGCGTAAGAGCAAGCTGCAGATGGCCAACGAACTGCAGGCCAAACACCCTGACTGGACCTTAATCACCTGTCGGCGTCGCATTGATACGTGGTTAAGTTTGGCAGAATCGATCCTGTACGCTCCAGTTTGTGACGCGTTCGGCACAAATGGCGACAGATTTCAGTTGCAGAATGAGCAAGAAAGTGCTTAAATTGTGGTAGGCTCGGGACGTTAAAGCGAACTGAGCAACAGAACAAAAAGAAACCCGCCACCAGTGCGGGTTTTTACATTTAAGGGCTGCCTTCGGGTAGCCCTTTTTGTTTCCCCTCATTTCTGAGAGGACTCACGGCAATACGAGGGGGCTAGATGTCCGATCCTGTTACTGGCACTACGGTAGCGGCTGGTGGTCTGATGGGGGCCAGTTTGTTTGGCCTGGCGACCGGAATTGATTACGGAGTAGTGTTTGGCGCTTTTGCTGGCGCGGTGTTCTACGTCGCTACGGCGGTAAACATAGGTCGCCTTAAGCTGGTTGGCTACTTCATCACGTCATTCATCTTCGGCGTTATCGGCGCGCCTCTTCTGGGCTCGTACTTCTCCAGATGGACGGGGTATAGCGACAGGCCGCTTGATGCGCTGGGCGCGGTAATCGTTGCTGCAATTGCTATTAAGCTGCTGACGTTCGTTAACAGCCAGGATTTGGGTAGCCTGTTTGGAATTCTCTCTCGCTTACGTGGAGGAGGGGCCAGCAATGGTAACAAGTGATCCTTCGGCGATGGTCAATGCGTGTATCTGCGCGGTGATCGTTATTGCCCTAATGTTCTACCAGCGAGGAGGGGCGAGACATCGCCCTGTGATATCGCTGATGGCTTATCTCACGGTGCTGGTATATGCCAGCGTCCCTTTCCGTTACCTGTTCGGGCTCTATCACGAATCACACTGGTTTGTGGTGATTACGAACGTCCTGATTTGCGCTGCCGTTCTATGGGCTCGGGGAAATGTGGCGCGCCTTGTTGATGCTCTGAGGCACTAATGAACCAATCACAATTTCAAAAGGCGGCTGGTGTAAGCGCTGGGTTAGCTGCGCGCTGGTTTCAGCCAATAAGTAACGCGATGGATGAGTTCGGCATCACCAACCCGGTAGATCAGGCGATGTTCATTTCCCAGACAGGGCATGAAAGCGGTGGCTTCACCCGTCTGGTAGAAAGCATGAATTACAGCGTTGCTGGTCTTAGTGGCTTCATTCGTGCAGGGCGCATCACGCAGAACCAGGCTAACGCATTGGGTCGCCGTCCTGAAGAGCGCGGTTTACCCATTGAGCGCCAGCGCGCCATAGCGAACCTGGTGTACAGCAAGCGCATGGGTAATAACGCACCGGGTGATGGATGGTTATATCGCGGTCGGGGGCTGATCCAGATTACCGGCCTGAATAACTACCGGGAGTGTGGTAACGGCCTGAAGGTGGATCTGGTTAAGCAGCCTGACCTGCTTGCTCAGGATGATTATGCAGCCCGAAGCGCCGCGTGGTTCTTTGCCACCAAAGGCGGACTGAAGTACTCAGGCGACATTCTGCAGGTCACGAAAATTATCAACGGCGGTACGAACGGGCTTGAAGATCGCCGCGCTCGCTTCGCTAACGCGAGAAAGGAGCTGGTATGAGGAAATGGTTGCGAATTCTTCTCCCGCACTGGGAAACCGATACTGTCGTTCTTCAGGCGGTAGGAGATGAACTCCATATCGTCTGCAGCTATCACGATGTTGATCCGGGTGAAGTTTTTGATGGTATGTGTGAGTTGAAGATTTTCACCTGGTTGAACTGGGGATTCCCGTTCGGTGGCCCTATCAACGTGCGATCTTTTGAACCAAAGGTAAACGCATGAGCATTTTTGAAATCGTTATCGGCGTTATTGGCGCAATCCTGGCGGCCGCTGCTGGTGGTTTTGGACTTGGTCATTTGCGCGGCACGAACAAAGCGGAAACCAAAGCAGACCAGCAGCGAACGGAAGAGAGCGCCGCAGCCACCAAAGCAGCTGCAGAACGCCGCGTTGAAGTAACGAAGGAGGCCAGCAATGTACAGCAGACGGTTAGCCATATGCCTGATGACGATGTTGATCGTGAGCTGCGCGGAAACTGGACCCGCAAAGGTTGAGGTCATCGACACTGGCTGCGACTGGGTGAATGCGATTCGCCTCACTGAGCACGACATCCAGGTGATGGATCGTCAGACGAAGCGCGACATCCTGGCGCATAACAAATCATGGCAGGCGAACTGCCAGCCGAATGAATACCGGGCCTCGCAATAGCGGGGCTTTTTCATAACCAAAGAGGTCACAATTATGAATGACCAGCAAATTGAAAAAGAAATCGCAGCCAAGGGTAAGACGGCGGCTCGCGTTACTCCTGAACACATTGCCAGCATAATCGCCAGCGAACATTACTTTACCGCTGCTGATGGTGCTCGTTTTGCTAATGTGCAGAGAAGCGAAACATACAGCGTAAAAATCCCAGACCAGCCTGACGCGCTGGAGTTGCTGACATTCTGCGTTCTGGTGCTGAAGAATGGCTTTACGGTCACCGGAGAAAGCGCCTGCGCCAGCCCAGAGAACTTCGATGAAGGAATCGGGCGCAAGATTGCCCGCCAGAATGCCGTGAACAAAATCTGGATGCTCGAAGGTTATCTGCTGAAAGAAAAACTCAGCGAGATGTAGCCATTACAAAGCTCATCTGCTGGTGGGCTTGATAATGGTATCCCCCAGAGAGGATAAATTAAAAATATCCTCTGTAGAGGCTAAAACCAATAAACCCATAAGAGGATAATCAATGTCTGAAGTTACTGTAACACCTGCGCAGCAGATACGTCTGAACCTGTTGGCATCCCTGAATTATGACACCGCGGCAGCAGCAGAGGCTATTAAGTTCGTTGGTGATGATCCTCTGAAGTATCAAATCTTCATCAATCAGTTAAGCCGGGTAACGACTGAAAATGGACTGGTGGCCAGAACGACGAAAGCTATCAAAGAGTCGGAAGAAGCGCTGCTGCTGTTTGATGCTGAATTGGGTTCGTAATACAGTATCTTTACCAGAATCTTTATCGAACCATAAGAGGCCGCTAATAGCGTTTAATGATGCCATTAAAAATCTACAAGATCTCACAGAAGAAGAACGATAACTGGAACACCTATGTTTCGGCTATCGTTTGTGCGGTAAGCGAAGATGAGGCCAAACTGATTCACCCGGATGCAAGTATCAAAGGTGACTGGTGGAAAGATGAAAGTAACTATGACGACTGGGTGAGTCCTGAGGACGTCATCGTTGAAGAGATTGGCACTACAGATAAACTCATTTCCGGTGAAGTGGTTTGTAGCAATAATACCGGCGCGTAATAGGAATAAAATTGTCAGTGGCTAGGGTAGCTCCTGAAAAGCGGCATCGTCACCGCCTGCCACTGATAACCTGACGAACAACTAAGACGAGGTTGTACATGAGCATCAATGAAAGCAGTGATTCTTTTGATCTTATCGTGAAATACGGTCTACATGTTAAGCCCTCTGAAAACAGTGCCTCGGGTAAGCGATTTGCAAGCGTAGGTTACGCGGTAAGCGAAACCCAACTGGAATATGTGCATGAAGAGCTACCAGGAGACGAGCTGGGAAATAAAATAGCTTACCAGACTGCTGTATTTCATGCGGTTCAGGCCATAACAATCCTGCGTGATAAATAGGGCGAGGTTGTGATGGATAACAACGAAAGCCAATGGATCAGTGTTGAGCTCCGCCTACCAGAAAGCAAAGAAGGTCAGTGGTCGAAAGAGGTGATTGCGCTTAGTGATACTGGTGATGTGTTCAAACTATCCTGCATGGGATCTTACTGGCAGAGAACCAAAGCGTTCATTGAGTCAGGTTCCAGCAAAATAACACACTAGATGCCGCTTATTTACCCCGATGATTAAAACAGTATGAAAAGAGAGGTCGCTTAGGCGGCCTTTTTTATTGCGCTTCGCACGCGCAGATCGAAGAGAGTCTTTCAGTAGTGAGCCTGGGTGATGCCGTTAGGTTGCGTTTACCTCTCGGGCGGCATTGCCGTGCGGCAGGCTCACGTCTAAAAGGAAACGCACATGAAGAGTCTTGAAATTAAGTATGAGGATGGGAAATTCACTCACCTCATTATCGATGGCTTGAAAGTTGATGAATTAACGGCGATCAGCTTCAATCACGCCGTTGGCGAAGAATTGCCAACATTGTCGATCACTTCCCACATTACTGGAAATTTAACTCTTTCCCCTGATATCGCCATGAATGCTGAAGGTGATCCTGACGCCTTGGCAGAGAGATTAAGAGAGGCAGTTAAGGCCGGGGCTAATGCTGGCATTCGTGAAGTCGCGAAAGGACGTTAATGCATCATGATGAATGTAGAGATTGATGGTGTGAAATACGTTCCAGCAGGACAGGCGAGTAGCAGAATCGGAATAGCCATAACCACTCATAACCGACCTGATGTACTGAAACGTGCCATTGATCAACACATGAAGCACCTTCCTGTTGGTGCGCTGGTGGTTGTGATTGACGATGGCTCTAAACCATCAGCATCAGTCCCCGATGACGTTCGACTGATACGCCATGAATCATCACTCGGGATTGTCGCATCGAAGAACGCTAGCTTAACCGCTCTTATGGATGACGGATGTGAGCATATCTTCTTGTGGGATGATGATGCCTGGCCTATTGCCGATAACTGGCACCTGCCTTACATCGAATCACCAGAGCCGCACCTGGCTTACCAGTTCCTCGATCTGGCTGGGCCTCGCAAGATAAACGACATGGCTGTGTTGTACCGGGACGATAAGCACATCGCTTACACCGGACAGCGCGGTGTGATGCTGTATTACCACCGCAGCTCCATTGAGAAGGTAGGCGGGTTCGATCCGGTGTACGGCCGCGGCATGTACGAGCATCCCGATCTGGCGCTTCGCATCTACAACGCCGGGTTGTCGACTTGGGCATTCGCTGATGTGGCTGGCTCTGAAAAGCTGATTCACTCGATGGATGAGTATGAAGAAGTGGCCCGCTCTATCCCGCGGCCTGAGCGCGAGAGCCTGGCAAAGACTAACGCCAGAATTTATAGCGCTCGGCGGGACAGTGGTTATTCAGGTTATGCCCCGTATCGGCAGCAGTATGATGTTGTGATCACCTCTCTCCTGACAAGCCAACCAGATCCACAGCGTAAAGTAAAGATGGCAGCCGACGCCGCTTTATTGCAGGTCTGGGCCAGTTCAATCCGTGGCGCTAAAGCTATTGTGCTGGCAGACGAGCTTACTACTGCGCCGGAAGGTGTCACCCTGCACTCGGTACCTGCATTGAATATGAGCCCGTACTTTGCGCGCTGGTTGCATATCTATCAGCACCTGAGAGCACATCATGAATATCGCGTCGTCTGGTGTACCGACGGTACTGATGTTGAGATGCTTCGGGAACCCTGGGCAGAAATGGAGGCTGGTAAAATCTACGTTGGCTCCGAGCATAAGACGTATGCCGAAGAGTGGATGAAGGCCAATCACCACGGTAAAGCCTATAGCGAGTTCCTCGAACAGCACCGGGATGAACAGCTGCTCAACGCTGGCCTGCTTGGTGGTAGTCGTGAGGACGTTATGGAGTTCGCACACCGCATCGTCAGGCAGCACTACCTGATTGAAAGCCATCGGTTCTGGAAGATGGAGTCAGCACCCGCAACGCTGGTGGACATGGGCGCATTCGGCATGGCTGCAAAGTCGTTCGGTGATCGAATCGTTACTGGTCCGCGCATTCACACGATCTTCAAAACGGATGGCATCGGAAAGGAGCTGGCATATTGGAAACACAAGTGAAGTTCGTTGTGGTTGCCCATCATGAGAGGGAGGCTCAAGCAAGAGCGCTTGCGTATAAACTTGGCCCAGAAGCACATGTGATTATTGATTCAGGCAATCACGGAGCTAACTGGAATCACCGTCGAGCTATTGAATGGGCTGCCAGCCAACCATGCCGTGTTGTTGTGCTTGAAGATGATGCTATCCCAGTTGTTGGGTTCTGCGACAAGTTGGCTGAATGGCTGGCCCGTTTCCCGGATGCGCTATGTTCGTTTTATCTCGGCACTGGCCGCCCGCCACAGTATCAACTGGAGATAGCTTCAAAATTGATAGCGGCTGATAAAGCACGCTCTGACTTTATAACCATGCCGCGCCTGATTCACGGTGTGTGCTATAGCGTCCCGCCCAAGCATATACCGAAGGTCCTGGATAGATGGAATTACAGCAAGGCAGCTGACTACGCTGTCGGCGATGCTTATGGTGGTCCGGTTATTTATCCGTGTTACTCACTGGTTGATCATGCAGATGGACAGCCTGTGGAACCGGCACGAGACAATCAGCCAAGAGTAGAACGCCGAAGGGCCTGGAGGTTAGATGGGTAGGTTAAAGACTCTGCAGCCACGCCTGAAGGCCATTGATACTCGCCGCATAAAGCCAGTCTATGGTGAGAACCGGCGCATCAGTGGTAGTGCCAGGGTTGGCCTTAAGCGCCGGATCTATGTTCGTGATGGCGGCCATTGCTGTATGTGTGGGCATGTAGTGGATCTGCACGACAGTGAGCTTGACCACCGAATAGCACTGCAGTTTGGTGGTGACAATGATGAGCGCAACCTATGGACGCTCTGCATTGCCTGTCACTCTGGTAAGTCATCGCGTGAAGCATCAACTAACCAGCCTGACAGTGAGGCTCTGAAGCACTCAGTTCCTCGTGATAAAGCGCAGGATGGAGTCGTAATTCTCTGACCAAACACCGGGGGGGTATGGTTGGGTGTCAACGGCGATCACGCTGGACACCGCGCCCCCTCTCACGCACAGAAAAAATTCCCCTTTGGAGGGTGTTAACGTGTTAACAGGACAAAAGCGCAAATTCGCACAGGCGCTGATGTCCGGTTCATCCCAGGCTGAAGCAGCCCGTAAGGCCGGTTATTCCGAGAAAACCGCAAGGTCACAGGGTTCCCGGCTGGCAAAAGACCCGGATATCATCGCGTTTCTCAATAAAAAACGTGCTGCCGATCCATATGATGTACCGACCTGGGATGAAAGCACTTCACCAGCTCCATTAGTTAACAGCACGGTAAAAACCTTTGAGGATCCTCTGGAATTTCTTAAGTCAGTTATGAATGACACGACTGAAGAAATAGACACCCGGAAGGATGCTGCAAAGGCAATGCTTCCTTATCTCCATCCGAAAAAAGGAGAAGGCGGTAAAAAAGACGCTCGCCACGCAGCGGCGAAGGTGGCAACCGCTGCCAGCAAATTCGGCGCGATGGCTCCACCAAAGTTGGTGGTCAACAATAAGGGATAACCTATGGCGCAGTGGTCTACGGCATGCCCTGACTGGGAAAAGCGCCTTGTTGCTGGCGAATCCATCATTCCTCCACCTATTTTTCCAGATCAGGCCGAACAGGCGCTGGGTATCTTTCGCGAACTGCGAGTCTCTGATCTGCCGGGCAAGCCGACCTTTGGTGAGTGTTCAGAGGAGTGGGTCTTTGATTTCGTAAAAGCCATCTTTGGTGGTTATGAGGCAGATACTGGCAACCAGCTTATTCGTGAATACGGATTACTGATATCCAAGAAGAACACAAAATCCACCATTGCAGCGGGGATTATGCTGACAGCCCTGATTCTTTGCTGGCGTGAGGATGAAGAACATCTGATTCTTGCACCAACCAAAGAGGTCGCAGATAACAGCTTCAAGCCAGCTGCTGGGATGATACGTGCTGATGATGAGCTATCCGATATGTTCCAGATACAGGATCACATCAGGACAATTACTCATCGCGTCACGCGAAACACACTCAAAGTGGTGGCTGCTGATACCGATACTGTTTCCGGTAAGAAATCGGGCCGTATCCTTGTCGATGAACTCTGGTTATTCGGCAAGCGTTCAAATGCCGAAGCGATGTTCATGGAAGCGCTGGGCGGGCAGGTTTCACGAAACGAAGGCTGGGTTATCTTTCTGACAACCCAAAGTGATGAGCCACCGGCTGGTGTGTTCAAAGAACGGCTTGATTACTGGCGCGATGTTCGCGACGGTAAAATACCTGATCCGAAAACGCTAGGTGTCCTGTACGAATTCCCGGAAGAACTGGTTGAGAGAAAGGCATATCTCGACCCTGATAATTTTTACATTACAAACCCAAACATTGGGCGCTCGGTAAGCGCTGAATGGATAGCCGACCAGCTTCGTAAAAATCAGGCGAAAACTGACGGCACCCTGCAGCAGTTCCTGGCTAAGCACCTCAATATTGAAATTGGCCTTAACCTTCGCACTGACCGGTGGGCTGGTGTCGATTTCTGGGAGCCACAGATAAGACCGGTGACTTTCAGTGATATTCTTCAACGTGCTGAGGTTGTCACTGTAGGCATTGACGGCGGAGGTCTCGATGACCTTCTCGGTCTTTATATGATCGGGAGAGACAAAGACACTCGTGAATGGATCGGTTGGGGTCATGCCTGGGCTCACGAAATAGCAGTTCGTCGCCGCAAAAGCGAAGAGTCACGGTTCAATGATTTCGTTAAGGCAGGTGACCTGACTATCGTTAAGCGCGTAGGTCAGGATACAGAAGAAGTGGCTGAATATGTCAGCCGCATCAATGATGCGGAGCTGCTGGACAAAATTGGCATTGACCCGTCTGGTGTTGGCCAGATACTGGATGCCCTGGTGGAAGCTGAAATACCTGATGAAGCCGTAGTTGGTGTCAGTCAGGGATGGAGACTGGGCGGAGCGATTAAGACCACTGAACGCAAACTTGCAGAAGGTGTTCTTATCCATGGCGGTCAGCCTTTGATGGCCTGGTGCGTAGGTAATGCCAGGGTGGAGCCAAAGGGTAACGCAATCCTGATAACTAAGCAGGCCAGTGGAAAAGGGAAGATTGACCCCCTTATGGCCTTATTCAATGCTGTCTCGCTTATGGCACTCAATCCTGAAGCGAAGAAGAAAGATTACCAGGTATTTTTCATATAAATCACATGTCAGTAAATGACCCGCTACGGCGGGTTTTTTCGTTTCTGGAGGACAGTAAATGAAGCTTGACCGCGCATGTACGATCATGACGGTGAAAGCGGTGGATGAGGATAAACGGATAATTACCGGGATAGCTTCCACACCATCACCCGACCGTGACGGCGACATTATGGACCCTGACGGTGCGAAGTTCGGAAGTGAAAATCCCTTTCTCTGGCAGCACGACAGAACTCAGCCCATCGGTAATTGCACCTCAAAAAAGGTGAAAGAAGGTCTTCAGATTACGGCTCAGCTTGTTAAGCCGACTCCAGATATGCCCTCTCAGCTGGTGGCCAGACTTGAAGAGGCATGGGCCTCTATTAAATCTGGGCTGGTTAAAGGTCTTTCTATTGGCTTCAGGCCAATTAAATACGCATTTCTTGACTCAGGTGGCGTCCATTTTCTTGAGTGGGAGCTTCTTGAAGTCTCTGCAGTAACGATCCCGGCCAACGCCGAGTGTTCAATCCAAACCGTTAAATCATTTGACCGCCAGTTACTCGCCGCGATCGGCACTGAGAAACCGGTTGTTAAAGCAAATCAACCTGCTGGCGCTTCAGCACCAATTAAAAATTCTCAAAAAGGAAAACCAACGATGAATATCGCTGAACAGATTAAAAGTTTTGAAAACAAACGCGCGGCGCTGGCTGGTTTACTGGGCGAAATCATGAGCAAAGCCGCTGATGAAGGTCGTACGCTTGACGCAGAAGAAACTGAAAAGTACGACAATACATCTTCTGAAATTAAAGCTGTTGATGATCATCTTGGACGTCTTCGCGATATGGAGTCGAGTATTGCCGCATCGGCAAAACCGGTTATCAAGACGGCTAATGGTGATGTCACAGTTGTAAACCAGGCTCCGGCAGTTATTCGCGTTCCTCCAAAACTGGAAAAAGGTATTGCGATGGCGCGATTCACCAAAGCTCTTGCCGCCGCTAAAGGTGTCCGTTCTGAAGCGCTTTCAATTGCGAAAAGCAAATACCCTGAAGATACTAAGCTTCACCATGTTCTTAAAGCTGCTGTAGACGCTGGCACAACTACTGACCC
The DNA here is from genome assembly GCF_051656365.1 of Silvania sp. Taxonomy (NCBI): domain Bacteria; kingdom Pseudomonadati; phylum Pseudomonadota; class Gammaproteobacteria; order Enterobacterales; family Enterobacteriaceae; genus Silvania; species Silvania sp. The sequence continues at coordinate 36,366 of NZ_JBOGBT010000008.1, forward strand.
AGCGTGGGCCGGTTCATTAGTTGAATATCAAGATTTTGCGAATGACTTTGTCGATTTCCTGCGACCACAAACCATTATCGGCCAGTTTGGTGTAGGTAATATACCTTCACTGCGAGATGTGCCTTTCAACGTTCGCATTCCAGTACAGACTTCCGGTGGTGCAGCGCAATGGGTTGGGCAGGGTAAGGCGAAACCACTTACCAAGTTTGATTTCTCAAACATCACTTTTGGTTTCTCAAAAGTTGCCGCAATTTCGGTTCTTACCGAAGAACTTATTCGCTTCTCCAATCCAAAAGCAGATGTTCTGGTTCGAAACTCGCTTGCTGAATCTGTCATTGCCCGTTTAGACACTGACTTTGTAGATCCAGCGAAAGCAGAAGTTTCAGGCATTTCTCCTGCATCTATTACCAACGGTGCGACAACCATTCCAAGCACCGGCGATCCTGATGCAGATAGTACTGCAGCCTTTGAAGTGTTTATCAATGCAAATCTGCAACCTACCGGCGCGGTGTGGTTGATGTCCAGCTCAACAGCGCTGGCCATCTCTAAACGTAAAAATGCCCTTGGCCAGAAAGAATATCCAGACATGACAATGTTTGGTGGAACGTTTGAAGGTCTCCCAGCTATCGTTTCTCAGTATGTCGGTAATCAGTTGATCTTAATGAACGCCCCGGATATCTACTTGGCAGATGAAGGTGGCGTTGCTGTTGATATGTCCACTGAAGCCTCTCTCGAAATGGAATCAGAGCCTACGGGTGATAGCGTCACACCAACGCCTGTTGAGATGGTATCAATGTGGCAGACTAACAGCGTAGCTATCCGCGCTGAGCGCTGGATCAACTGGAAGCGTCGCCGTACTGCTGCTGTAGCTGTAATTAGCGGCGTTAACTACTCTTCTGGCCAAACCAGCTAAATAGGAGGGCGGGGGACGTCCCCCGCCGTTTCATATGGCAAAAATCAGATACCTTCAGCGTACACATGACTCATTACCAGGTGATGAAAAAATTGTGAATGACCAGTGCGCAAGGGTGTTGGTTCTGCTGAATAAGGCAGAATACGTAGCCGGCATAAAAGCAGGGGTGCGTAAAAACAAAAAAAATAACGCGGAGAATGGCTGATGTGGAACCCTTTTAGACGGAAAGAGAAAGCACTGCAGCAACCACCATCCAGCGTTTGGACTCCAATTTTTTCTTTCGTCCGTGAGCCATTTTCCGGGGCATGGCAAAGAAATATGGAGGTCAGAAATGAAACGGTTCTGTCTTACCCGGCAGTATTTTCGTGTATCACTTTAATCGCCAGTGACATTTCAAAAATGTCTCCTTCCATTCAGGCTAAAGACTCAAACGATATCTGGAAAGATATTTCAGATAGCCAGTTTGATAATTTAATAAGCAAGCCAAATCAGTTTCAAAACACAATTCAGTTCATGGAAACATGGATGAATTCTAAATTATCTCGTGGGAATACCTACGTGATGAAAGTGAAAAACAGTGCTGGTCAAATTACTGAGCTTCGTGTTCTTGACCCTGATAAAGTTGTTCCACTTGTTGCAGATGACGGCTCTGTATTTTACCGGGTTAGTCCAGATCAAATTAGCGGGCTTCCTGTTCAGGTAACAGTTCCCGCGCGTGAAATTATCCATGACAGATTTAACTGTCTTTTCCATCCTCTAATTGGCGTATCGCCGATTTATGCATGCGGAATGGCCGCGATGCAGGGTAAGCATATTCAGGAAAGTTCTGCTCATTTCTTTAAAAATGGCGGGAAGCCCAGCGGGATTATCACAGTGCCTGGCGCGCTGGACGCAGATAAAGCTAAAGAAATTAAAGCAGCCTGGGACGCTGGTTACACTGGGGAAAACGCAGGTAAAACAGGTTTGCTTTCTGGTGGTGCGGCTTATCAGGCGCTGACTATGTCAGCTGTCGATGCTGATACGGTTGAACAGCAGAAACTATCTGACCTGGCTATCTGTTCCGCATTCCATGTCCCTGCTTACAAGGCAGGAATTGGTGATATACCCAGCTCTGACAACGTAGAGGCGCTTGAGCAGCAATACTACTCACAGTGTCTTCAGGTTCTTATTGAATCAATTGAGGCGCTGCTTAAGGATACTTTCGACCTTGGTGCAAAAAAGCGCGTAGAACTTGATATCGGCGCGCTGCTTAGGATGGATAGTGAACGGCGAATGAAGTCGCTTGGTGAGGGGGTGAAAAACACTATCCTCACGCCAAATGAAGCAAGAAAGCGCGAGAACCTTCCTCCTGTTGCAGGTGGTGACGCGCTCTATCTTCAGCAGCAAAACTTCAGCCTTGAAGCGCTCTCGCGTCGCGACGCTCAGGATGATCCATTCAGTAAAACAACTCCCGAGCCTTCTTCCCCGGCTAAAGCAGCCCTTTCAGTGGTTGAAAAGTCGTTCGTCAAAACTTCATTGAGAGGAATTATTAACAATGGATGAACGCGAATTATTGATCATTCAGACCATCGGTGAAGAAGTCCGAGACATTGTGGCAGAAATTAAGTCGCAATTTAGCCGGGACGTAAAGCAACTGGTAGACGACGCGGTAAAGGCGGCTGTCGCCGAAATACCCGCACCGATTGTTCCCGAACTACCCAACGTTGAGCAACTGGTTACCGATGCAGTGAAGTCGGCTGTGGCCGAGATGCCCACACCAGTTCTTCCTGATCTCCCAGACTTTTCGCAACTGGTAGGCGACGCGGTGAAGGCGGCTGTGGCCGAGATACCGTTACCGGTTGTTCCTGAATTACCTGACGTTCAGCAGTTGGTTTCCGATGCAGTGCAAGTGGCAGTGGGTGAAATACCCGCCCCGATTGTTCCCGAACTTCCCAGCGTTGAGCAGTTGGTTGCCGATGCAGTGAAGTCGGCTATGGCCGAGAGACCTACACCGGCTGCTCCAATTGATGGTCGTGACGCGCTGCAAATTGAATTAGAGCCATGCATTGATCCGCAGAAATCTTATCCTCGCGGAACATATGCCACTCACAACGGTGGCATATGGCGTTCTCACGAAAAGACCCATGGAATGCGCGGCTGGGAATGCATTGTTGATGGTGTCGCTGGCGTTAATATCAAACAGGATGAAGAACGTCTTTTCACTATCACACTTGAAAAGGCCAGTGGACTAATTGAAGAAAAATCGTTTGCAATCCCGGTCACCATTTATCGCGATGTATTCAAAGCAGGCAATGAGTATGACCCAGGCGACACCGTTACTTGGGCTGGTTCGTTGTGGCACTGCAATGAAAAAACGGCAGATAAGCCAGGCGAACCTGGATCTAAAGGCTGGACGCTGGCAGTTAAAAAAGGCCGCGACCTGAGGGACAAGCCATGATTGAACTGGTAACTCTCGAAGAGGCGAAGATGCATCTCCGCATTGATGACGATTACGGAGATCCTGACCTGACTCTGAAAATTCAGGGTGGAAGCGCGGCTATCCTCTCCTACATTCAGGGTAGTCGTGACCTTGTCGTTGATGGTGCCGGAAAATTGATTGATGGCGAGACTCTTACCCGCGTACAGACTGCGCTTCTGGTTCTGCTTGGCTATATGGACCGAAACAGAGGTGGCGAAGAGGAAGAGAAGCTAAAGCAGGGCGAACTGCCTTTCTCAGTTTCAATGCTGATTTACGACCTTCGTAAGCCAACCATCATCTAAGGGGGGCGCATGGCATGCGCAGGATGCGCCAGACGGCGCGAATGGATTAAAAAGTGGACGAGAATTGCCTATGAGCGAGCAACAGGTAAACGAATTGATAGCAGCGCTGAAGGCACAAACCAAAGCGCAGACGGAACAGACCGCCGCGATAAACCGGCTGGCGGAATCAAATGAAGCCATGGTAGCTGTCATCTATCAATCGATGGTTGATGATGAAGTTGATGAAGGGTTATCGCCGCAGACCTATCTTAGCGGCAAGCCGAGGTAATCATGGAGTTTGCAAAACTGCGTCACCGGATCACCCTTCAGAGAAGGACTGCTGTTCAGTCACCAGTTACGGGGGCGATGGAGTACACGTGGAATAATCTTGCTGAACTCTGGGCAAACGTGGTTGCCTTATCCGTTAGAGACTTCATTGCCGCTCAGGCAGAAAACGTAAAGGTAACCGCAAGAATCACCATTCGCTATCGGGAAGATATTCAGGAGAAAGACAGGATCCTCTTTCGTGGAAAGATATACAGCATCGAAGGAGTACTGCCTGACCCGGATAGCGGGCTGGAGTATTTAACCCTCCCATGCTCAGAAGGGGTGAAAGATGGCTGATGGTATTGAATTCACACTTACTGGTGTCGATTCACTGCTGGGCAAGCTGGAAACTATTACGAGCGAAACCAAGCGGAAAACAGGGCGTGCCGCCTTGAGAAAGGCTGGCAATGTCATCGTGGAGCAGATAAAGCGCAACGCCGAGCGTCTTGATGATCTGCATACCGCGCGAAGCATCGCTGATAACGTAGCCCTCAGATGGAACGGGCGTCTATTCAAGCAAACAGGCGACCTGGCATTCAGGATAGGTATCCTTCAGGGTGCCGTGCTCAAGAAGCATCCAAGCACTGTGAAAGATGCTCCGACCCCTCACTGGCGTCTTCTTGAATTTGGTACTGAAAAGATGGCAGCCAAACCACTGGTTCGTGCAGCTGCGAATGCAAGGCTTGTTGAGGTATTCAATACCTTCTCCGTTAACTATGAAGCGGGCATTGATCGCGCGATTAAGCGAGCACAGAAGAAAGGAGTTAAGGCATGATTGCCCCCATCTTTCCAGTTTGTGCAGCAAGCCCTGCGGTAACAGCCCTGCTTGGTAATAATCCTGTCAGGATTTACCCATTTGGCATACAGGATGACAACGTTGTTTATCCCTATGCCGTCTGGCAGAACATCAGTGGTTCTCCCGAAAATTTCCTCAACCAGCGACCCGATGCGGACACGTACTCGCTTCAGGTAGATATCTATGCCAATACCCCGGATGAGGCTATAGCTACGGCTAAAGCCATGCGCAACGCGATTGAGGTCAAAGCCAACATCGTCAGGTGGGGAAACCAGACACGTGATCCTGAGACGCTCAGGTATCGCTATTCATTCGATGTTGACTGGATAGTTAACCGATAAAAAACCTTCCACAACCGGCCTTGAGCCGGTTTTTTTATACCCGGAGATAATTATGTCAGTAGTGACTCAAGGCACTCAGATGTACGTTCTGAATAACGGCGTGGTCAGTGAAGTTGAATGCATTACTTCATTCTCGCCTGGGAGTAGCCCGGCAGATCAGATTGAAGATACCTGTCTGAGCGAAACCAACACCCGTTCCTATAAAAAAGGCCTGCGTACTCCAGGTCAGGCTACCGTTGCTCTTAATGCCGACCCGGCAAACGTCAGTCACGTAATGCTGAGCAATCTTGCTGAATCCAGCGACCAGGCAAACCTGACATTCGCTATTGGCTGGGCTGATGGTACGGCTGATCCTACCGCCGCAACAGCCGGTGACCCTGATGCAGTTGATGGGCTGTCACTTCCAGATACCCGAACCTGGTATGTTTTCCAGGGTTATGTTTCCGACTTCCCCTTCGATTTCCAGGCAAACACGGTTGTTCAGACCTCAGCGACAATTCAACGCTCGGGTCAGGGTGTCTGGGTTCCAAAAGCTCAGCCTACCAGCTAACGTCCATTCATCATTAACTTGCGGGGGAAACCCCGCGAAATGAGAGAAATAAATGAAACTGACTCTGGATTCATTAAAGCAGGCTGGCGCATTTACTGGCCGACCTGTTGAGAAGGAAATCACCTGGAAGCAGGGTGAGCAGGAATTAACCGCGACCGTATATGTGCGGCCTATGGGTTATCATAATGCGGTTACTGACGTCCTCTCTGCTGTTGGAAAAATCGATGGTGTCGCCGGGCGTATTGCATCTTCTATTTGCGATGAAAATGCTAATCCTGTTTTTACCGTTGCTGATATTACTGGTGAAGCAGACCCGGAACGTGGGGCGCTTGATGGCGCACTCACTGTTGCACTGCTTGTAGCCATCCAGCAGGTGAATGACATGGGAAAGGCGAGCTCAGCGCAGACGACGAGTTCTGGTGTGAATTAGTTCTCAACGGGATTGGCGGCCGCACCATTGCCGAGGCAAAAGAGCGAATAAGCATCACTGAATATCGTGACTGGATCCTTTACCGGAAGAAGTTCGGAAGCCTCAACGGGATGATGCGTACTGAGTGGGCCGCAGGTCTTATTTCTTCTGTGCTGGCAAACGTCAACCGCGGGAAAGACTCTCCTCCTTTCAAAGTTACAGATTTCACCCCACACATTAATGAGCCTGCCATTTCGCTGGATCAGGCTATGCAGGAGTGGGGATAGTTATATTCATAATACGTAGCTAATAAATTTGAGGATACTGAACAACCAAAGAACTTTGTTGCATGCATTCTCGGATACTGTCGAGTGAGATCAAGAAATTATCGTTTACCGTTGCTCTCTGACAATCTCCTGTTAGGATAAATCCGGACTTTTACTTATGGGGATAAGGATATGCGCTGGCTACCTGTTATGATGGTTATTGTTACGCTATCAGGCTGTGCAAATAAAATAGATTACAACCGAGCGTCATTAAATCTCGCCATTGGAATGAGCAAGACAGAAGTCCAAGGTGTCATGGGTGCTCCGAGACGAACGGATGTCAATACCGATCGGGAGAGATGGATTTACTGGAATCCTGTGATGGTTGGATTTACCCCAATCGATAATGAACAGTTAGCCCAAGATCGCCTTGTGGTTACTTTTGTTGAAAATAAAGTTACGAAGTGGGGTAAGCAAACAATTGCAGATGACATATCTGAAAATACTCAGAAAATGTATCAGCAAGTGCGGGATAACCAGCAAAAAACCATCACAAAGCAGCAGTAAAATAAACTAAATAATACAAACCTCGCTCAGGCGGGGTTTTTTATTGCCTGGAGAAAAGCATGGCTGGTAAATCCCTCGGCACGCTTACCATTGATCTGATAGCGAAGGTAGGTGGGTTTGTTTCAGGTCTTAGCCAGGCTGAAAGAGCCTCACAAAAATGGCGAAAGCAGGTACAGGCTGATGCTAATGCAGTTGCTGTAGCGTTTACCGGATTAGCAACAGCTGCCAGTGCAGCAGCGATTGGCGCTGGCGTTGCAGGTTATAACCTTCTTAAAACCACCTCTAAGCAAATTACAGAAACAGACCGTTGGGCTAAATCGCTCAACATGTCCACTCAGTCTTTACTTGCCTGGCAGTACGCAGCAGAAAAAGCTGGAGTTTCTGGCGATCAGATGGCCGACATCTTTAAGGATATTGGCGATAAGATTGGTGACGCAGTCCTCAACAAATCGGGCGAAGCTGTAGATGCGCTAAATGCCCTTGGCTTATCTGCAAAGAAGTTAGCCAGTGAATCTCCCGACAAGCAGTTACTGGCTATTAGCAATGCTCTGGGCAAGATAAACACCAATGCCGAAAAGACCACGATCCTTGAGAGTCTTGGCAATGACCTCTCCAAGCTGCTGCCACTGCTTGATCAGGGTGGGGAAAAGCTTCGTCAGTATATGGATGCGGCCAAACAGTTTGGTGTCGCTCCTGACGATGCGGATATTGAAAAGCTAGTAAAAATTAACGCCTTATTTGAGGACATGGAGACTCAGGTCAATGGCGTAAAAATTGAAATAGCGACGGGTCTTGCGAGTGTGGATCTTTCAGGTCTGAAGAACGCTATCACAGATATGGGTGATGTGTTCAAAGACCAGAATGTTATCCAGGGGTTAACCGACCTTGTTGGCGGCGTTGTCGATCTGGCTACCTGGCTCGTTAAGGTCGGAGCTGAAGCCGGTAAGCTTATCGATCTGTACAAAGGCGGAAAAGCCGTTAGCGATGGAGCTTCCGTTACTGACATTGAGAGGCGACTGAATAACCTCAGGGCTGATGTTGAGGACCAGGGGTTTCTTGCCAGCTTCAACAGAATTGGCATGGACATTGATGGAAAGAAAGCGGAAATAGCTCAACTTGAGCGCCGTCTGTCCATCATGAAGGCGGGTAATAACCTGCCTCTCTCTCCAGCAACCGTTGGTTCTCCAACTGCGGCACGGGGTGGGTACAGCCTTGGTAAAGGCGAAACAAACGGGAAACCAACTCCTGATACGTCAGCTAAAAAACTTGAGACTGCATTCAAATCTCTGGAGATGAGTTATCAGCGCCAGATCGCGCTGATTGATACCACAGGTAAAAAAAATCAGGAAGTAACTGAGCTTGAGAAGCTTCGCTTTGACTTCACCTCAGGGAAGTTGGCCGGGATAAATGAAGCGCAGAAAGAGCGCCTGGAACAACTGGCCACGGAAATAGACAGACTTAATTCACTCAAAAAGGCCAATGAAGAAAATCTTAAACTCGTTGAGTTTACGGCGAACCTTCGAAAGCAAAACCAGAATGATCAGGCAGTCAATGATGCTGACTTTGTTGGTGCGGGTATGGGGGATAAGACCCGCCAGCGGATGAAGGAACTGCTGGATATCCAACGCAGTTTTCTGGACAGGCAGGCCGATCTCCAAAAGCAATATCAGAGCGGTGATATCAGCAAATCGCTTTATGACCAGGAAACTGCTGCTCTGCAGAATGCACTGAGCGAGCGGTTAGAAATTCAAGGGGACTATTACCAGAAATCTGATGACCAAATGGGTGACTGGCAAAGCGGCATTTTTGATTCCTTAAACGATTATGCCGATAGCGCTTCGGATTATTACCAGATAGCTGCTGATGGAATGACATCTATTCTTGGCAGTGCTACTGAATCCGTGTCTGAAAACCTCAAAGACTTAGTTAATGGTGCTCAAGGGCTAAGTGATTTTTTCAGTAATATTTTTGAAGGCCTGGGGCAGGCGGTTATTCAAACCCTGACTCAGATGGCCGCGCAATGGCTTGTCTATCAGGGCGTTCAGCTTATGGTTGGAAAGACGGCTCAAGCTTCTGCAGCTGGCACTTTGATCGGCAATGCCCAGGCAACATCATTGCAGGCTCAACTGGCAGCTTATGCTTCAACTGCCGCTATTCCTATTATTGGCCCCGGATTAGCCCCTGCTTCTATGGCTGCTGCTGCTGCAGTCACAACCCCTCTTGTTGCTGCTGTCGGTGTATCCGCACTTTCCGGGATGGCTCATGATGGTATTGATAGCGTGCCGGAAACAGGGACGTGGCTTTTGCAACAGGGCGAGCGAGTTACTACAGCTAAAACTAGTGCAAAACTGGATGCCACCCTTGACCGTGTAAATAAACAAACAGGTGAGGGTGGTGGAACTTATTCGCCTCAGATTTACATTAACGGAGATCCTGATGCCAGAACCATCGAGATGTTGAAACAGGCTGTAAAAGAAGGAGCTCAACTCGGCTATAGCATGGTGAATGACGATCTTGCCACTGGCAAAGGTAAAACATCTAAATCACTTGCGGGTGGTTGGGGCGTAAGAAGAAGGGCGGGCTGATGGCAATCACAACCAATATAAATTATCCACATGGCGCATTGCCGGTTCCGCTTCAGGATGGATATGGACTTTCTCCTGTCAGCCCGTTAAAGCGAACCACGCTATCTTCAGGAAGAGCAAGGCAGCGCAGGCTTTATACATCCACGCCAACTATGGCCACTGTATCGTGGACCCTTACAGATTCGCAGGCGCAAGCATTCGAGGCGTGGTTCCGGGATGCGCTTACGGATGGTTCAGCCTGGTTCAATATGAACCTCAGGACGCCGGGTGGTGAATCTTCAAAGGTCTGTCGTTTTACCGATATTTACGATGGCCCAAATATCATTGGTGGTAACTACTGGCAGTACACCGCTGAGCTTGAGCTTTACGAGCGTCCTTTACTTCCTACTCCCTGGGGGCAGTTCCCAGAGTTTATCACCGGAATGGATATCATTGATCTTGCTCTTAACAGGGAGTGGCCAAAAGTATGACTATTCTCGACAGGCTATACGCCAGCAGTGGTAGCGAGGTCATCATTGATACACTGCAAATTACTGTTGGTGGACAGAATTACTGGCTTACCCGAGGGTGGGACGATATTACAGTAACACTGGAAAATGGATCGCAGGCTACTTTCAAAGGTTCTGCTATTGATGTGGCATTACCCGCTCGAAATTCTGACGGCACACAGGATCTAAAGTTTGCCATCAGCAATGTTGACGGTGAGGTTTCAACTGCGATACGTAACGCTCTAGACAATCTCAGTAATGCAACCCTGACATTCAGGCGTTATGTTTCCACCGATCTCTCTGCACCCGCATCACCGCCGTTCGCCCTTACGATAAAGCAAGGTTACTGGACCTCGACCGAGGTGCAGATTACTGCCGGATACATGAATATTCTCGACACGCTGTGGCCGCGCTACCGCTATACGCTACCGAACTTCCCGGGTCTTCGTTACCTGCAGTAGGAAATCACCATGTTCAATCCTGATAAATACCGTTCTGTCGAGTGGCAGAAGGGCGGGCGGGCATACCCGCAACTTGATTGTTTTGGCATCGTAAACGAAATCCGCCGCGATCTGGGTTTTGTGCTGTGGCCTGAATTTGCTGGTGTTACAAAGGATGATAACGGCCTTGACCGGGAGGCGCGCGGGCTGATGTGCGACCTGCAGCGCTGCGATCCTGTACCGGGCGCGGGCATTGCATGTTATTCCGGCTCTCTGGTAACACACGTCGCCATCGTGGTGGAGATTGACGGTGTGCTGCACGCCGCTGAGTGCAACCCCCGCACCAATGTCACCTTTCTGCCGCTGGCGCGTTTTTCGCGGCGGTTCATCCGCGTGGAGTATTACCAGTGACGATCCGAATCTATCCCTCCCGGCTCCCGGGCGAACCTCTGGAAATGCACCATCACGAAACCCTGACGCTCAGCAACTGGTTTGTACAGAACGTGGAGGGCTGGCAGCAGGACCAACAGCACCCGGTCGCGGTTGAAATCGACGGCACCCCGGTCCCGCCTGAGCAGTGGCCGCTGCGCGTTATCAAAAGTGAAACTGATGTCAGGATTTACCCGGTCCCGTACGGTACTGGAGCAGAAATCGCGATCTGGGTTGCCGTCAGTATTGCTGTTGCCTCGGCGGCGTACTCAATCTATATGATGAGCACGATGTCTCAGCCCGGAGGAAGTGGTGCTCAGGCAGCCAACGGTGATCAGATTGAACTGAACCCAGCCAAAGCGAACGCGGCAAAACTAGGTGATTCCATCAGGGAGATTTTTGGAAGATACCGCGTATGGCCAGATTACGCCCTGCAACCAGTTAGTCGATTCGTAAACGAGACCAGTATGGAAACGAGCATGTTTCTGTGCGTGGGTGTGGGCGATATGGTCCTCAACCAGTCTGATATCCGGATCGGGAATACGCCAATCTCCGCTTTTGGTACCGACATCCGCTACACACTTTATCCGCCAGGAGCGGTGGTGTCCGGTGATGCGCGCACCGAAAACTGGTTCAATAGTCCGGAGGTGGGTAACACGGGATCAGGTACCGCCGGTCTTGACCTCGGCTCAAGTGGGCCGGAAACCGTCAGCATCATCGCTGATGCGCTGGTTGTTTCCGGGAACGCAATCACGCTGGTAGACGTCTCGTCCTCGGGTGGTGATGCAGAAATTCCTCCATCCTGGACTGTGGGAACGGTGATCACTGTACTGGCACCCAACTCGTTCACGGTGGTGTCGTCTGGCGGTTACAGCGTCATCTACGGTGGGATTGAAGAACTGGCGCCAGCAGTGGGGTTGCCGGTCACGCTGAACTATAACGGCAATGATTACGATCTGGTGGTCGCCACTTACGCGCCGGGCGTTCCCGCCGTGCCGGGAGTGGGTGGTAGTTCTGCGACCATCACTGCGAGCGCCTCGCCAACGACCTACGATTTCAGCAGCGCGCCGGTGACATTCAGCCTGAGCTGGCAGGGTACGACTTACCCGGTTTCACTGGTGACCAACTATGTCACCATGTCTGGGCTTGTTTCTTCGATAACCTCTCAGCTTTCCGGCTCTGGTCTGGTTGCCCGCGATAACAGCGGAATACTGCAAATCGGTGAGTCCGGCAGCCCCTACGCTGGCGGCGCTATAACCAACAGCGTGTTACCTGTAGCGGTATTTGGCGCAGCACCTGTTAATACTCCAGGGGTGAAATCAACTGGCGGCACAGCAGAAGTCAGGGCGCACATCACTCTGGCGTATAACAGCGCCGCCGGGACTCCGTTCACGGGATTGCCGGAGGGTGTTCAGCGTTTCTCGCTTGGCCTGTTCGGCAATCAGTTCCGGATCACCGATGTCGACAGCCAGACGGTTACCGTTGAGCGCCTTACGGTCACCACCGGGACGGGGGGCGAAACCATCACCACACCGGACCCATCATGGCCTGGCTTCACCGAACGCACCCTTCTGGACGCCACCGTTACGGGCATCAGTGATGATTATGAGTGGTTAGGGCCGTTCCTGGCGTGTCCGGATGGCGAAACGCTGGACGCATTCGAGGTTAACATCAACTTCCAAAGTGGCCTGGTGCGCTATACCGACAAGGGTAATAAGCGGGATATGCCGGTGAGGCTGGTGATCCAGTATCGCAAGGTTGGTACCACAGCCTGGCAGCAGCAGTCGCCGTTCTATTCGCGCAGCACCGAGAACCAGATCGGTTTCACGCATCGCTACACCGTCTCACCTGGGCAGTATGAAATCCGCATGCGGCGCACCGAACCGGTTAAGGGTGGCAGCACCCGCGATCAGGTGTTCTGGCAGGCATTGCGCTCCCGGCTAAGTAAACGGCCCACCAAATACGAGGGCGTAACTACCATGGCGCTGACGGTGCGCACCGGTAACCGCCTGGCGGCAATGTCCGATCGCCGAATCAGCGTCACGCCAACCCGGCTGTATAACGGGCACGCCTCACGTAGCATCAGCGGGGCGCTGTATCACGTCCTGGAATCGCTGGGATTCACCGCCAGCCAGATTGATACCGCGGCGATCGACGCGCTGGAGTCAACCTACTGGACGCCGCGCGGAGAGACTTTCGACTGGGCAACCAGCGACAGCAAGTCGGCGCTCGAGGTGCTGCAGACAATCGTCTCTGCGGGCATGGGCTACTTCCTGCTTTCTGACGGGCTTATCTCGGCTGGCCGGGAGGGAGTAAAACCCTGGGTCGGCATGATCACCCCGCAGGAAACCACCGAGGAGCTGCAGACGGCGTTCAAGGCACCAAGTCAGGATGATTACGACGCCGTGGATGTCACATTCATCAGCAGCACGACGTGGGCGGAAGAAACGGTGCAGTGCCGGTTGCCGGGGAGCACAACGCCAATGAAGGTGGAAGACTTCAAACTGGACGGCGTGCTGAATGCGGATCGGGCTTACCGCATCGGCATGCGACGGTTGCTGGGCTACCAGCTGCAGCGCCTGCAGCACACCACTTCCACTGAGATGGATGCACTCTGCTATCAGTTCATGGACCGCATTGTAATGGCCGACGATATCCCCGGTGGCCAGATGCTCAGTTGCCTGATTACCGATATGAAGTATGACAGCAGCAAAATCACCATGACGCTCAGTGAGGCCCCGGACTGGTCGTTTGAAAGTCCGCGCGTAATCGTTCGTCATCAGGATGGCAGGGCGTCAGCAATGGTAGTGCCGGCACGCATTGATGACTTCACCATCTCGGTTCCGTACAGCGCCGCGCTGGAGCCGGAATTGTGGGCGATGAACGACGCATATATTGAGCCGCCGCGCCTGCTTTTCTGCTCTTCGGTACGCGTGCCTTATGACGCACTTGTCGGGGAAATATCTCCGGGAAATGACGGCATCAGCCAGGTCACGGCGATTCAGTATCACCCCGGAAAATACCAGTACGACGATGCAAGTTATCCCGGCGACGCCGCTTAACAGCCATTCAAAATTATCTAACCCGCTTCGGCGGGTTTTTTATGCCTGGAGTTAGCATGACGAAGTTCAAAACCAATAACCCGCTGGGCTCCACTGACCCGCGCGATCTCTATGATAACGCCCAAAACTTTGATACAGCCATTAACAGCATTACAGCTGCCATCTGGTATGACCGTTTTGGTAAAACACGCCATACCTGGTACGGTCTAGAGGGAATGGCCATTAAGACCATTTCCGATATAAATGATGCCGGGAAGCAGGCTATCAGAGAGGTCGGTTACATTACAGTGGACTCGTTTCAGGCTGGCGCGACTCTGACGCTGCCAAACCAGATTTTACGTGATACCACAACTGGAATTTACTACCGCTGGGATGGAACATTCCCCAAATCAGTCCCTGCAGGATCGACTCCAGCAAGTACAGGCGGCATTGCCGTTGGAGCCTGGCTTAGCGTTCCGTTACTGACGCATATAAACCCCGATCCGCATGGGTCTGTGGTGCAGGCGATGGTAAACGGTCTACCGGTCAAGATCTGCGTCGTTGGCGACTCTATTACTAATGGGGTCACCGTCAGCAATCCTTTCCCATACCGTCTGGGTGAGATTTTGCGGGAATGGTACAACAATCCGAACATCCAGATAATCAAGCGCGGTTATTCTGGGCATGATACAGGGCAGGTGCTTACTGAGCACATGGCTGAAATTATCGCTGATAATGCTGATCTATATTTGATAGCGCTGGGAGTAAATGACGCACGGCAGGACAGGGGAATATCGGTTGATGATTATGAACATAGCCTCATGGAAATGTACCGACAGCTATCATTCTCGGCTGTGTCATTCTGTTCCTTGACCGATGTCGTTGGGCTGTTGGCGACTGATGTTACCAACCCATATGCTATCAATGCTTATCGCAGCAGAATGCGGCATGTTGCGCAGCTGCTTGGGGCCAGATACATCGACAGCTTCTCAATCATGCAGCGCTATCTCTTCAATCGCGGTGATGCTCGCGGGCGCCTGAGCCGTGACAGATTGCACTGGAACCAAGCTGGCTATGACTTGATCGCCGAAGCGATCTTTATGGATGGGTTTGCCGGAGTGAACCTGGAAGTTCAGGCTGGACAATTTATCGATAACACTACTGCAGCTTATCGCGGGGTGAGTAATGTGCTTAACACCCTCAACTGTCCTTATTCTGTGTATGTAAGAACCCCTGCCGCTTCGACTTCTAAGTTGTTTATTTTTAACACGTCACTCAAACCAGCGTATTTACTCGCCCACTTCACAAGCCAGCTTACACAGGATGGCGTAATCACTGGTCAGGTAACAGTAAAAAACTCGGTCGAGCAAAGCGGCAGAACGTATACGCTTGATATATCCAACGCTACGGGAATTCCTTCTAACTTCTTAAGTGAAACTCCTACAGCAGTATGTGATCTGGCACCAGGCTTAAACATCATTTCGTTCACTACACCAACTGATAAAATCTGTAGGGTTGTTGGTTTCACTGTTAAGGAACATAGCGGCCGTTACACAAACGCTATGCGCGAAAAGGCCAAAATTGGTAATAAAATTCAGGACGGCCTTGCTGGTATGGCGGGCAATAATCAAAACACCAAATTCTATCAAGAGCTGGCTTTTAACCGTGTTGGTTCTAACCAATCTAATGGCGTTGATGGTAATGCTGATTACACCGTAACAAGTGCGTTCGCTACCCTTTCGCCAAGAGTATATGGAGAGACTCGTTTCCGAATCCGTGGGTGTTTTGGAACGAACAGCCGCCTCTTCCTTGGCACTCAGATCAAATCATCCTCTGAACCTGAAGATTGGAGCGCGAACTATACGGCCCTCTTCAGTCTGGATTTTCTTGGCAGTGCAACATACCTTGCCCTGACATCTTTCACGGGAACCACAATATCGGTGAACAATATTGCTAATCCGCGTGGGGATCAGTGCATTGATATTGTTACCAGTGAGGCAGGTACACAATTTTACGTCCAAGGCAATTTGCTATGGAATATGGCAATCAAGCTGCCTGAGTGTGATCTGTTTGTTTCCAGCAGTTTCAACTCATTAGGGGAGGGTGTCATTATTGAGTCGGTTGCAGAGATAGGGCCTGCTGTTGCTCCAAACAGTTTCATACCTGGGGAGCGTTGGTTCAGCCACATGGACGGTAAGATGCATATCGTTGATAAAACGGGAGTCCATAAGACAATTCAGTACGCATGATTAAGGCTGGATGCTTCTGTATTTATCATGCGTTTGCACATTAAGATCTGATATCTTATCGGTTCTTTTATCTCTCTGTACTCACCTTGGTATCACATCGCTTGGTGCCAAGGTGATTCAGTTAGTTATTACTATTGCAAAAATAAGATGCGTGAGGGCACACAGTGAAACGTCAGATCCGGTTAAAAGAGTGGGAGCCAGGAACCAAACGAGTAATGGCACCACCTGCAAGCTTGATTGAGCTGTCAGATGGGAGCTTACCGCCGGATTCAGTCAGCGTTACGATATCGAGTGATGGTTTCGTCTGTGATCCTAACCGCTCAGATGAATTTGAGTCGCGAGTCATCGTAATGGGTGATAGCGTGGTTGAATGCTCTTATGTCCCGGAAGGAAGACGTTTTACAGACATTGCAGAGAAGGAACTTCGTGCAAAAGGGGTATCAGCCAGGGTTGAAAACGCAGGAAGGTCAGGGGCGACGATCCTGCAATTGACGCTGGCGCTGCAGGCAAAAATCATCCCGATGCGGCCGAACAAAATCGTCTTAATGAACGGCATCATTGATGCCGATGCAATTCAGTTTGCCTCTGGCCTATGGTCGAAAGGGGATTACATCAACCCTATAGAAGAAGAAAAGGTTGGGCATCCAGCTCCTAAGAAATTGCCTGAACTTGATTTCACAGCCAGGACGAAATTCCTGCGTCTTTTCGCTGATACTTGCCGCTTGTTCGAAATAGATCTTGTGATCGCGACAACGCCTCTTCGTGACAACGATGAATATATGGAGCGTTATTTAGCCAAGAATGGCCAAAGAAATATCAGGGTAGAAGCTGTTAACCACAATACTCGCGAGTTTTGCTCAAACAATGGTGTAAAGCTTATTGATCTCGACAAACTTGTTAACCGAGATCCGCAATATTTTTATGACTACTTCCATTTTAATCCAGCTGGTGCCGAGTACGCGGGCCGCCTACTGGCTGAGGGATTGTTAGCATAGGAAATGTGAAAAGGTGGTGCGATACCACCTTTCATCGAGGCTACATGTCAGGAACCTTGAGTCAGCGTAGGAACTACAGCATATAATTTTGTGCCGACTGGAAGTGCTTCAATGGCATCTAACGAATAGTTGATATACTTTTGATTGGTCAGTTCGTCAGACTCATCTCTCTCAACTCCCAAAATTATCTCACCAAAAGCTTCTTGTCCCACTAGGGAAAGCAGAGCCTCAGCCATTGCCTTCCACTCTTCCAGGGTTGCAGGTTGAGCGTTGTCTGCGCCAGTTGGTTCGAATGCTGCCAGTTCTGCAAGCCGATCCTTGCTTGGTAATTGTTCTAACATGGGTAATCCTCTTTTTGCTTTGGCTGCAGATTGATGATGCTCAAATTAGCTAACGGAGCTAAGGGGAAGAATACTAAAACTTTTCCGGCATGACGTCACCCTCTCAGCTATGAGGCTCGATAAATTAAGCAGGTCAGTCAGTAAGGGAAATTGATAGGCACCGCCGCATTGATCTGCACTCACATTAAAACTACTGTATATAAAAACAGTGATGGAGTGCAGATCATGCCCCGAGCATACGAAATTCACGCCGCATTTGTGGCTGCCATACAGCAAAACCCGAAGGGCTATCAGTGGTTACGTACAGCCGACTTCATCCGCGAACTGGCGAAGGTACACTGGCATTTCAGCCAGAACGACGCTAACGAGTGGATAGAACGATATCAGCCCGACTTCGTCGACAGGACGACAGACCATAGCGAGAACCGCTACTGGATCTTGCGTAACATGGGGAGGGTTCACTAATGGGCTTCGCCTCACCAGCTACCGACTATATAGAGCAGCGGGTTACGCCAGCTAGTGTCTGCATGACACCGGAAAGCCGCATCCTGGAGACGTCTGCAGGCTACGCGATCATCGTACCGGTCACGCAGCCAAAACAAGGTGATGCTTTGCTGATCCTCAGCGGCGGGCGAACGCAGTTTGCAATGCTCATGGGGCAGTCACTGATTTGCGATGACGGCGAAGCGATCGAGGGAGGGGCGCTGGAAGATATCCAAGTGCTCGGGCGAGTGACGCACTTCATCACGCGGCACTATGACGATGGTAGGGCGGTGTAAGAAGCGGTGCGCACCTTCAAATCTTACAAGCGGATGGGTATTTTGCTCGAGTATGTTTGGCGGGTAAAGCGGGAGGTTGCGTTTCTGGAAGGAGCTACGCAAAGTTTTGCAGCACGATCTGGGGGCGGTAAAGCTCGCGAATTGACAGGGATTTTAAAACCTTTGTTATTGGGGGATTTTCTTTCCCCAAAACTAAAGCCATGCTTTTGATAATCAGTAAGTTACGAAAGGAATAAAGCGGTCATTTATTGAGTTCCAAAACACGATTTTGTTAATTAATTCATAGTATTAATACTTTTTTTGTAATGTACTGTTGCGCCACATGGAGTGGTTCGAAGCCGCAGACCTGATCGTGAAAGGTATGGAAGGCGCGATTAACGCCAAAACCGTAACTTACGATTTCGAACGTCTGATGGAAGGCGCTAAACTGCTGAAATGTTCAGAGTTTGGTGACGCGATCATCAAAAACATGTAATCCAGACTCTGGGTTGTATGTGAACGGGAGCCTGATGGTTCCCGTTTTTTATTATTAGCTTTCGAACGGTTATCAAAAGTTTATCAAAATGATTTATCAAAACAGGTTCAATCTGATTCAATTTTGAGACTTTTTTTCACCACTAAAATCATACAGCTGATCACCTCTGCAATGAGGTTAAGAGATAGTAAGACTGCAAAAAGTTCTATAGTAGTGAATAGCTTGCTTTTAGAAGGAATGAATTCGTGCTGAGGATAATTTAATAGTGGTATGTCGTAGTTTCGCAAGTAAGGAAGAAAAATAGTTGCTGCCAGACAGAGAACAAGTAATTTCAGATCTGATTCTAAACTTGCTAAATAACACGTAAAGTCTGCGGTTTTCTCGCCCTTATTGATGACAGCCAAAATCCCGAAGATTACGGAGATACCAGCGGTTATCCCTCCGAGTATTGAACCAATGACTCCAGCAGATGCCTGCTCAAGCAACGTGTAAATTTGCTTATCAGTCGAAGATAAGGCTAAGCACAAAAAGAAGGTAACTATAGCTTTAATCCAGACGCTTAAAATTTTCATTTTTGAATGTGTACCTGTTTTGATATAAGGCTATGATTTCTTTAACATCACTTGCCGTGTAGCCATCAAGTTCTATTTCTGATATCTCACCTTCGATCAGCACAATTTTGGCGGTCTGGTTACTGGAGACAATTGTAGATTTTGACTTAAGTGTCTTACGCCCTTTGATTAACCATGACCCACCACCGTCTTTGACCCAATCAACAAGAACTGAAGCCCAATGAGAACTTTTGAGTTTCAAGTTGCCATCTTTGTTTTCAAAAGTAGTAGTTACAGCATTTGCGTTGGTATCTTCTTCAAGCTTCCGTAAATCATCGGTTAAGGCTTGTTTACTGCTTCCGAAAATATTCGGAGTAATCAGCGTAAAGCTGACTTTGTCGATAAATGGAAGCCTCTGATATTCCGACCAAAAATCTTCCATTTCAAGGCAAGGCTCTATAAATATTCTAAGTCCTAACTGAGCCAAATAGTCGTTATTGGCAAGATCTTCGAACGCTTTAGCAACTTGATGTGCATCCTTGAAAACCGCAGTTTTCCTCTCAACAAGCAACACTTGTTCTTCTCTGTCCCAAATCCATACGATAGGTGGATAATTGTCTACATCGTACTCACGAAAATCTTTATCATGACCCTTAATCTTTTGCTGCTTTGATATGACTCCTGCCATAACGTCATCTGTAGGTTTTATACTCAGTTTCAGTGTGTAACTAGTTTTCTTATGAACAGATGGAGTTGGGGAGGTCAGATGTAATTTTTTTGCAGCTACAACCATAGCATTTTCAAAATAGGTAATGTCTTTTTGAACAGTTCCTTTCGAAAAGAGGTCTGGGTCACGTGGTCTCATTAACACACGTAAGGCATACAACAGCATAAGAAAACTCCTGTAAATTATTTGGTTTCATTATTCCATAAAACCAAACACCTTCAAGAGCTTAAATTCTTACACGGCTGTATGTATATACAGTATCATTGATGGTTGGAAAATTCAAACCTTGATTTTTGACCAGTCCTTTCCTCGGTCATCATGATAGCCATCGGTTTGCTGCTGTGACCTATGCCCCAAGAGATCTTTCGTGTTCACCCCCTGCGTTTTATATAACCTTTCCGCCAAGGATCTCTGCTCGTGAAAAGTAGAAGGTGTCTTACCTTCCTGTAACAGGATCTCAGCTTAGTCTCGTGCCTTGCTGAAATTCATCGTTAGGGTATTCGATTTTACCTGGGCACCTCGCTCAGCTTGCGAGGTGGCTCTGAAAAAATGAACCAGATAGGGACTGACGGCATAATCTCTGCAACGTGAGACTATGTCCCGTAAGCTCCAGTTAATTGCGTTGAGGCGAAGCGATAGCGGGATGGCTATTTTGCTCCCGGTTTTTTCCTGAAGTATGTGCAGGTGATCGTCCCATACGTCGCTAAACTTCATTTTTGAAATATTCCCGAGGCGCTGTCCAGTCACCAATGCCAGCAACATTGCGTTCCCCATGTATTGATGGTTACCGTCTGCAATCTCAAAAATCCGCTGCCATTCCTCCAGACTGAGGCGCTGGCGCGTAATTTTTCGGCGAGGTTTTTTGGTCGCTGATGCTGGATCGTACCCGGGGGGACTTCACCTGCATGCTGAGCCTCTTTGAAAACATCAACCAGGACAGTTCTCACGACCTGAGCCATTCTCGGCTGGCCAGCAGTAACATACTCATCGAGCAACTGGGCAATATCGCGAATGTCCACCGATGGCAGCAGCTTCATTCCAACTCGCTCTCTCAACAACGAAACCGGTTTGTTTTTCTGTTTGAACGTGTTCAGCTTGATGTCGCCCGTCGCCAGACGTTCTTCCTGAATCTTCCAGTATCGCTCGAGCCATGTGGATACCGTGATTGCCTTGCCTTTTCTGGTGGCGATCCTGTCGCTGATCGCCATTATCTGCCGAGTTCTCTGTTCAGCCCGGCGCGAGTTTGCCTCATTGGCAATAGCGATGGCTTCGACTTCATCGGTACCTAGAGCATGAAACTTTCCTGTGATGGGATGTTTATAGTGCCAGTAAACTTTGTTTACCTTTCTGCTGTAGAGAGGGTAAAGGTTCGGAACGGAGACATTGTTTTTACGTGGTCGAGCTGCCATCAGCAAGAATCCTCTGAAGTATTGGCGAGTCAGTCTTTCGGATATTTGGCTTAGCCAATTCGCCCATAAGTTCTGCATCTTACCTAACTCGCCACTTGCGACCTTGTTTCATGGCTGGTGGGGAAAACAAATTTTGCTTAGCGTATCGGCGCAGAGTATTCAAAGCTGGTGGACTGCTACGGAATTTCTCTGCTGCCCATTCCTCGAGCGTGAGCATTTGCTTCATGGCTTTTTCTCCACTTTACCGGCTGCATCCGGTTACTCTTTTAAAATACTGGCCTCGCAACCATTGCGGGACCATCCATAACAATAACCACTCAGGCTTAATCTCTTGTTAGTGGATCCCCACAATGAGACGACAAGAGTGAAAAGGAGTAAAGCGGTCCGGGAGCGACATCATGACGGCGCCAGCGGATATCACATTTGCGCTCTTCGCCTGGCTTCGACCATGCAACAACATCGGCCACAGGCTCCGCTGCCAGAGCCACGAAGTCACCGCGAAACTTACGTAGTTCCAAAACAGCTACCTGAACTGCATAGGCGAAGTTGGCAGAAGGGCGGTTGCAATCAATTTCAGCATCGCGCTGCATATGAACTGCAACAGTCATCAGTTCATCCAGCTGTTCGCCGGTCATTGGTTTATTGGCTGTCATGATTATTTTCCTGCTGCAGTTTGTACTGGTTAACTAAGTGGGCCACTGCCTTTGACTGGCTGGTGACGATCCCGTTGAGACTGACGTTTTTTCCGCGATAAATTGGCACTGTGCCGATCTCTATCCCACCGAGGCTGACATGAAGAGTTTTCCCGCGAACTTCTGCGGTGGGGATAGGCTGTGACAGTCGATAGGTTTCGCGCGCTTCTGCGATGGCATTGTATTCGTCAATAATTGAGAGA
The DNA here is from genome assembly GCF_051656365.1 of Silvania sp. Taxonomy (NCBI): domain Bacteria; kingdom Pseudomonadati; phylum Pseudomonadota; class Gammaproteobacteria; order Enterobacterales; family Enterobacteriaceae; genus Silvania; species Silvania sp. Next base: position 58,678 of record NZ_JBOGBT010000008.1, read on the forward strand.
GCTTCAGCCAGCGCTGCACCCTGGATGGTGAACACACCTTCGTCAATGATCTCTGACTGGGCCATCAGTTCAACGAAACTTCGCGCATTCTTGATGCTGAATCGTCCCAGACATCGCTAAACTTCATCCTCGAAACATCCCCCAGCCGCTGACCGGTTACCAAAGCCAGCAACATAGCGTTGCCCATACAGGGGGAACTTCACCTGCGTGTTGAGCCTCTTTGGAATTATCTCTCGCTTACGTTCTGCGGATGGGCTTGATAAATGCAGCTTAAATTACAAAGAATAAAATTACCCCTTAAATATGGTAGGTAAACCTGGCATTCAACTACAATCATAAAACCTTTTTCCTGAGGGGCCATGAAATGCTTGAGGGAAGGTTAGAAGGTATGCTCTGTGGAAAATGTTGTTTTGCGGTTTATGGCAAGGAAGAGTTTATTTGTAAGCTCATAGATTATCTCAAAAACAGCACTGCAGTGTCTTGCGATGTAAGATACATCGGTGGCCTGGATGTCATGGGTAGAATGAAAATAGCTGTAACAGGAAAGATTACAGAAAGTATGTCTCTGGCAGATTTCCAAACCGTTTTGATAAACTGCTATACACCCAGCAAATAAAACTCTCAAACCGCCTCCGGGCGGTTTTTTATTGTCATCACCTTGGGCAGAACCATTGTAATGGCTTAACCCTCACAGGGGATAATCATGATGTGCCATTACGCAAGATAGCAACACCGTAAAGGGGGATCGCACGTTAATGCCTGGTAACATTGAGCGCATGACCGCTTGAAGGGCGTCAGCCTTCAGTTTTGCAGTCTGCTTGATACCGAGCTTGAGCAAGTGATTGCTGTCCGCAATGACCCGGAAAAGCTGAGCTCTGAGCAGGCGAGTGAGATTTGTTAGCCATTGCAAAACTCATCTGCGGGCGGCCATAATTATGGCGTTTTAAGTAGTCATTAAGGTTTTTATTTAGTTAATAGGATTTATCCTGTTTAATTATTTTTTATTGAACGCATTAGTAATTATTTTTTTAGTCTATTTTCGTGAATCATCTCTACGTGTGTTGGTGGTTGATTGTGCTTTTTATGTGTGCATCGTGAGTTTGTTTATACATGAAATTGTCTATTTTGCATTTTTAAATTTCCATAGAGATTATTCTGGCAAAACAATCTACACTTAAATAGTCAATGCCTTGATAAGAAAATTAAGGAAGAGATTATTGATTTATAGGTCAATGTATAACTCCTCAGGATAGCACCAGAGTAAAATGCCACGGCCGATAAACAATATTAACCAAAGGCCATGTGGACACATGGCCTTTCCTTATTGTGTTAGCGAGTCGCGTCTTCGCGTGCTAGCCTATTTTTCAAGGATATGGCTGATTAATCTGTTCGAACTGGCATCGAGAGAATTAATGAAAAAATTTATAGTCTTCTTTAATTCACAATCTGCAGAGATCGTTCGGACTCTGGAGGGTGTAACTGCCATTAAGCGAAACTATCCTAACGGTGAAGAGGTTCATCTTCCAATATCGCTTGCCGGGATTCACTCAGTTACAGGAGATCAAATTGAAATATATGTCGCTTCGGATAGGGAACTCTGCCTGGATGAGGTTGAAAACGCAGCAAATAAATTTCTGGAGCCAATTTAAACCTTGATTATTTAAAAAATTATGTGCTTCAAGCGAGGTTTAATTGATTTGTAACGGGGTGTGGATACATCTTATGCTAGCATTAAATTATGGTGAATCCCCCTAAGCGGTGGGGCTAATTAACCTGATGACTCTTCTTCATTGACGCTCATCGTGAACGACTGAAGCAGCGGGTCATGGGTGGTTAATCCAATGGCTCACCGGGAGGCACCCGGCACCATATGCCAAAGCCCTTGCGTATATGTAGGGGCTTTTTTATTGCCATCAACGTGAGCAAAACTAACGTTGTAAGGGTGCCATGTGAAGAAATTTGCTAGCGAACCCTATGAGCATGCAGCATCTGCATTATCGGTAGTCTATAATTTTTATACAGTTATGGTTAAGGACAGTTCATCAATAATTGTCACCTTGCTGGAGAACCTGAACAGTAAATGAATCAGAAGAGGTAAAAATGAAAGTTGAAGCTCTGACGCAAAAAGCAGAAGAAGATATTGCCGCGCTGATAGCAAAAAAAATATCAGAACTTCAAAAAAAAACCGGAAAAGAAGTTTCTGAAATTCAGTTTGTTGCTCGCGAAACAATGACAGGTCTTGAAGGTTATGACGTAAAAATTAAACTTCTTTAATCTCATCCTCTAAAGACAAGGTCGCAACAGCGGCCTTTTTATTGCTTCGCATGTGCATCAATGCAATTGACATGCATTATCGTTTGCGGGTCCTTTCCGGCATATCGTCCGTAACGGGGCGGCGACCTCGCAGATTTGCGCTGTTTATGAAAATTTCCGGGTATTTAGACAGGCAACGGTGAGGCCTTAAAAACTGTGTATTCTCCGTTATCGTTTCCTAACCCTGTTGTTAGCCTGGCGCGAGCTGCGGAAGTGAAAAAAAACCTTTATGAGATTCTCGGCTTCCGCGTCCGCACGATTTAGTACTGGCAGGGCCAGGGTATGCCGGTAGCGCGAGGTGGTTGGAAGGGAATGAAGTTAAGTCTGGTTTGCAGAAGTAATCGGTTCTTTTTCACCTCCTTCAATCCCAGGAACTACTGCTCCGTTATATGGAATGGTTCGAAACCGCAGACCCGATCGTTAAAGGTATTAACGGTGCGATTAATGCTAAAACCGTAACTTACGATTTCGAACGTCTGAGGAAAGTCGCTAAGCTACTGAAATATTATGAGTTTGGTGACGCGTTCATCAAAATATGTAATCCAGATTCTGGGTTGTATGCGAACGTGAGCCTGATGAGTCCCGTTTTTTTGCACGCTATTAGTGACGGCCGCACTGGAGGAACACCTATGATCGACATCGCAACGCTTCAAAACATGGCTGCAGGAGCGTCGTCAGACGTCACTCCCGTACAGCTCACCGACCTCGCCGCTGAGCTTCTGACCGCCCGCCAGCAACTCACTCAGTTTAAAGAGCAGCTAGCCAAAGAAATCCAACTTCCTTTCACCAGTGCCAGCCCGGTATGCGATATCGAAGCCGGATACGCGGCAGGCGTCAACGACAGTAAAGAGGCGATTCGCCGCGCTGGATTTTTGATAGAAGGGGATGACTAAGGCGTAAAACCCGGCAGGACGCCGGGTTTGCTCACATCAAAACCAGTTGAATTTGTCAGAAAGAATGACCACTAACGAACTGGCACATACAAGGTTAATACAAATCACGAATCTGCTGGATACGTTCATGTTATCGAAACCAATACTGCTATGTTGGAATTGTGTTAACAATCCTAATAGCAAATGGCATATCGATCAAATCGGGCCAGTGAAGAGACAAAAAAAAGCCCACATAACGTGGGCAAGAAATACTGGAAGCAATGTGAGCAATGTCGTACTGAATACCTGAGTGATTTGCTCAACTATTCAGTAATGAGAAAGATAATATTTCTCATTGAAGGATGCAACCCCATTTTTTATGTGGCTTGCAGATTCGCGTAATATTCCGAAATATTCGGTGTGATGTTTGTCACAAACTTGCTTTTCTGAATCCTGTGCTAAGCTTTGTGTGTACTTGATTTAATGACAAAAACCATACGGAGAGGAAAACGATGGGAATTTTATCCTGGATTATCTTTGGGCTTATTGCGGGGATTCTGGCTAAGTGGATTATGCCGGGCAAAGATGGCGGTGGCTTCTTTATTACGGTCATCCTGGGGATCATCGGTGCCGTGGTCGGTGGCTGGATCAGCACCCTGTTAGGATTTGGTCGGGTGGATGGCTTTAACTTCGGCAGCTTTGTCGTGGCGGTGATTGGTGCCCTGGTGGTGCTGTTTATCTACCGTAAAGTGAGAAGCTAACCTACGCTTTTGTGAATAAGACCGCCAGTACTGGCGGTCTTTTCATATGGCTTACCACCAGCCGAGCTGGCTGCCGACAACGGCCGCGATGGCGACAATCAGCATTATAATGGTTGTTTTTCTCATTTATCCCCCGGGCGCTGCGTAACCGCCGACAAAAAACCACGTTAAAAAAACGACCGCCGTGATAAAAATGACGATCGGGAAGAGAATACCAAGCCGCATGCGATCACCTGTCCTGAAATAAAAAACCCGTCGAGTGTACGGGGTTAATCGACATTGAGAAAGGCGGTTTTGCGTTTGCCTTTTTTCTCAGTGTACATCGCCGCATCCGCAGCCCGCAGTGCGCTGTCGGCATCGTGTATTGTCGGGTCCACTTCCACCATGCCCAGGCTGGCACCGGGGTAGACAATGTGCACATCTCCCAGCCAGTATTCCCCCGCAATTCGCGCACTAAGCTGGGTTTTTAGCAGGGTTAATGGGGTGTCAGTCCCGCTTTGCTGATCCCGGCTGAGGCTGGCCACCATAAATTCGTCCCCACCCAGTCGACCAACGATCTCGTCGTCACCCCGTCCGTCATTCAACCGCTTACCCACCTCGACCAGAAACTGATCGCCGGTTTCATGGCCGAAACGGTCGTTGATAAGCTTGAAATCATCCAGATCGATATAGGCAATAATGGCGTTGCGATTGAGATGGCGCGCCAGCGAAAAGAGGGTACTCAGATTATCGAAGATGGCCCGGCGGTTCGGCAGGCCGGTGAGCGCATCGGTATATGAATAGGCTATTAGCGCCGCATTGGCCTCGCGCAGCTGATGCACCAGCGACTCTTTATGAATGTACTGGCCAATGAGTCCGGCAAAGAGTTTCAACACCTGCTCACCGCGTTCACTCAGATTCTGTCGACGGCTGCTGGCGGCGCACAGGGTGCCGTACAGAGAACCATCTGCCAGATGAATCGGAATGCTCATGTAGCTGGTGATGTTCAGCGCTTTTGCCGCGTCGCAGTCTCCCCAGCGTTCGGCCACTTCGTTGCTGAAAAAACAGTCAGAATCGATCGCGCGTTTACACAGAGTCTCGCCCCAGGGCACGCTTAGCCCTTCCGGGATCTGCATATGCTTGCTGTTGCGGGCATACAGGATATGTTGCAGGCGGGCATTGATGTCGACTTTGGTGAGGTAGGTCGACTCCATGTCGGTGACCAGTTCGAGCATTTCGAGCAGCTGGCGCACCAGGCTCTCCAGAGACTGCTCGGTTGCGAGAGTTTCTGAAACACGGGCAAGAATAATATCCGACATGACGCTGCGCAACTCCCCTACAGAAGACCTTTGTACCTGACTGTTTTGCTGAAAGATTCAACTCCGAACAACAGTAAAACATGAATCATGAAAATTTTATATATTCCGGGTGGAGACGACGGATTATGGCGGGAAAAATATGCTGTTAAAGGGCTTACGCGTGAGGGCTCCCTGGTGACACGAAAAGTTGGCTGATATACACTCCGCATTAAGAAAATTCCTGGAATCTCAGTCATCCAAAACGAGGAAATATGTTTCAGTTAAATCCGGGCAGCCTGGCGATGATCATCGGTGCCCGCACGCCAGCAGGGCGTCGCAATATCGGTAAATCCGTCGAGCTGTTTGGCCTCTGCCAGCCTGGGCAGCGTTTTTTGAACCCGGTTAACGGCGTGATGACCGAGCTGCCGCCTGCAGCCGATCGCGCACTGTGGCTGGTGACCGGCAACGTGTTTGCGTTTGATAACCAGCACGGTTTTGCGTTTGTCCGCCCGGAACATCTGCTGCCGCTTACCCCTGAAGACTCGCCGGAAATCCTCGACGCGCTGATGCTGGAGTGACCTACAGCTGGCGGAGCCAGTCGGCTAATACGAGGGCGTGATTCTGCTCGCGGTCTTTCGCGCCATACAGCAGCGTCACGGTCTGATGCGCAGCCAGCGTGGCAATGCGCTGGCCCTCGTCCTGATGGTGAGCAAGTTCAGCGCGATAGGCCTCGCTGAAATGGGCAAAATCGAGCACTTCGCTATGAAATGCTTTGCGCAGCTCCGTTGACGGGGTCAGGATCTTGCACCACTCATCGCACGCCAGCTCGCTCTTTTTGATCCCCCGCGGCCAGAGGCGATCAACCAGGATCCGGTACCCATCCTCGCGGCTGGCGTCGTCATAGACTCGTTTGCACTGAATCATTCTCTTGCTCCTCAACCCAGGCGATAAGCGCCGGGAGCTGCATGTCGGAAAATACTTCGATGCCATGCTCGCGAAGCAGGGCTGCGGCGACGCCCATCCCGGCGCGGCGCTGTCCGCTAAAGCTGCCGTCATAAATCACCTGACTGCCGCAGGTTGGGCTGCCGTCGGTTAACAGCGCTGCGCGGCAGCCCCCGTCCAGGGCGGCGCGCAGCGCCAGCCATGCGGCAAGCTGATAATGCGCCGTGACATCGCTGCCGTCACTTTCCAGGATGCGCGCCTTGCCCGCCATCACCTCGTCGCCGTTGGCATCAGAGATTTCGGCAGGCAGACGGGGAACCGGCAGCCCGGCGGCAAGCTCAGGGCAATGTACCACCAGCCGGTCTTCTTCACGCCAGCGTCGAAGCTGGGCATTGAGCTGCGCTTTAGCACTGGCGTTGTAGCGAACCTGATGCCCCATCAAACAGGCGCTGACCAGAATTTTTGTTTTCATTATGGTTTATACGTTCCGCAATGCAGGATCACCACGCTATCACACTTTGGCTGCGACTTTTTGCCCACGCAATTTAAGGTGTTGTGATATCAACGAAAGATCGGTAGTGTGAGGCGCCTTATGTTATCAGCTATTTCTCTGGCATAAGGATCCTTGTATGGAACTCTCCGCAGTAAAAGATACGCTCCGAATTGCGCTGGTCGGTGACTATAACCCTGACGTTTTAGCTCACCAGGCGATCCCCCTGGCGATTGATGATGCCGCTGCAGTGCTGGACGTCACGGCCGATTACGACTGGCTGGCGACCACCGAACTGACCAGCCCGGAAGACCTGGTCGGCTACGATGCTATCTGGCTGGTTCCGGCAAGTCCGTATAAAAATACCGACGCCGCATTCATCACTGCCCGCTATGCCCGCGAAAACAGCGTGCCGTTTCTCGGCACCTGCGGCGGATTCCAGCACGCGCTGATTGAGTATGCCCGTAACGTGCTGGGCTGGCAGGATGCGGCCCATGCAGAAACCGACACCGAAGGTCGGATGGTGATTGCCCCGCTGGCCTGCTCGCTGGTGGAACAATCCGACACCATCGAACTGCGCGCCAACACCCTGATTGCAAAAGCCTACGGGCAGCACGAGATTGAAGAGGGCTATCACTGCAACTACGGCGTCTCGGCGGAGTTTGCGCTGGCGCTGGAAAAGGGCGATATGCGCGTCACCGGCTGGGACAACCAGGGTGAGATCCGCGCAGTAGAGCTGGTCACGCACCCGTTTTTTGTCGCCACGCTGTTCCAGCATGAGCGAGCTGCACTGGCAGGGCGCCCGGCACCGCTGGTCCAGGCGCTGCTGCGCGCCGCGCAGAATTAGTTTGCAGAGGGTTTACTCTGGCGCGATCTCCCGGTCGCGCCCGGCCAGAACGCCGCAGACCGCCATCACCACCGCCGCCAGCGCACAGGCCAGCAGCGGGATGCGCCAGTCGCCCTGGGTATCGTGGATTTTGCCCATCAGCGGCGGTCCGCAGGCGGCTAGCAAATAGCCGACCGACTGCGCCATCCCGGACAGTGCCGCCGCCTGGTGCGCCGAACTGGCGCGCAGGCCAATAAAGGTCAGGCCGAGGATCATCGTTGCTCCTGAGCCAAAGCCAAAAATCAGCGTCCACATCACCGCCTGGTCAGGCATAAACCACAGTCCCGCGGCACTCACCGCACACATTAATGCCGCCAGTCCGGCAATGCCGCGCTGATCCTTCACCCGGATCAGGATCAGCGGCACCGCAATGCCCGGTGCCGCCGTCGCCAGCTGTAGCAATCCGTGCAGGGAACCCGCCTGGGTTTCGCTGTAGCCGTGGCTCTGGAGGATCGCCGGCAGCCAGCCGATAATCACATAATAAATCAGCGAGTTAATCCCCAGGAACAGCGTTACCTGCCAGGCAAGGGCGGAATGCCAGATGCCACGGTTATGCAGCGCGCGGGCACCGCTCAGGGAACCGGTTGGGCGCTGACGCCACTGCGGCAGCCACAGGATCAACGCCAGCAGCGGGAAGGCCATCAGTATCAGCAGCGCCCCGTGCCAGCCTGCGCCGCCAAGTGCCACGGGCACCACCAGCGCAGAGCCCAGCGCGGCGGCTGCCCCCATCGTCAGGGAATAGGCCCCGGTCAGCTTTGCCACCTGACCGGGGAAATCGCGTTTAATCAGCCCCGGCAGCAGCACATTCCCCAGCGCAATCCCGCAGCCAATCACCGCCGTCCCGACAAACAGCAGCGTGGCGTGAGGCAGGGAGCGCAGCGCGATCCCGATAATTATCAGCAGCAGGGCGATAAACAGGCTGCGCTCCATGCCGATCCGGCGGGCAACGCCTGCTGCCAGCGGGGAGATCAGCGCGAAGGCCAGCAGGGGAAGGGTGGTCAGCAGTCCGGTCTGCGCCGTGGTTAACCCATAATCGCTGCGGATGGCGTCGAGCAGCGGCGCGGTGCCGGTAAAGGTGACCCGCAGCGTGGTGGCAATCATCAGGATCCCGGCAATCAGCAGTGCGTGTTGTTTACCGGTGGCAGGCATGGCAGTGGTCATGATTTTCTCTTACGTCGAAATGAGCCCACAGGATACGTGTTTTCTGCGTGGATGAAATCAAGCTAAAATGACAGTTAATCGCTAATATCGGACAACATGATGATTGGACTTGGTCTTGAGGGTTACGATCCTGACAGCCAGCACGATGCGGCGGTGGCGTTTCATGTGCGGGTGGTGGAGGACGAACAGCGCATTCCACGACATCAGCATCGTAAGGGGCAGCTGATCCTGGCGCTGCACGGAGCCATCACCTGCGAGGTGGATAATGCCCTGTGGATGGTGCCCCCGCAGTACGCCGTCTGGATCCCCGGCCAGCTGGCGCACAGTAACAAAGCCACCCCCAGCGCCAGACTCTGCTTTTTGTTTATTGAGCCTGGCGCGGTGACGCTGCCGACGCGCTGCTGCACGCTAAAAATTTCGCCTCTGGTGCGGGAGCTGATCCTGACGCTGGCCGAGCGCAGCCTGGATCCGCTGCAGCCTGCCACCTTGCGACTGGTAGACGTGCTGTTTGATGAGCTGCCACGACAGCCGCAGGAGCAGCTCCAGCTTCCGGTATCGCCACACCCCAAAATTCGCCTGATGAGTGAAATGATGGCCGAGGCACCCGCCGCCTGGCAGACGCTGCACCAGTGGGCGCAGCATTTTGCGATGAGTGAGCGCAATCTGGCCCGATTGGTGGTGAGCGAAACCGGACTCAGTTTTCGGCGCTGGCGGCATCAGCTCCAGCTGATAGTGGCCCTGCAGGGGCTGATTAGCGGCCAGTCGGTGCAGCAGGTGGCGCAGGCCCTGGGCTATGACTCAACCACCGCGTTTATCACCATGTTTAAGAAGGGGCTCGGCGAGACCCCGGCCCGCTACATCGCCAGTCTCGCTACGACTTCCCGATAAATAGCGACACCAGCCCGGCGGCAATGAGCGGCCCGACCGGCACGCCACGAAACAGCGCCACGCCGAGCACGGTGCCAACCAGCAACCCTGCGACCAGCGTCGGTTGGGAGCTCATCAAGGTCACCCCGCGTCCGCCTAGCCAGGAGACAAACACGCCCACGGCGATAGCGATCAGGGATTTCCAGTTCATAAAGGCATGGATCAGGGTGGACGCCGGAAGCGTGCCGCTGGCGATCGGCGCCATCACGCCAATGGTCAGGATGATAATGCCGACGGTGAGACCCTGTTTTTCAATCCACGGGAAAAAGGTGTTGAGTGGGGTTACCCGCACAATAATCAGCACCAGAATGGAAATGGCGACGGTGGTGTTGTGGCTGACAAAGCCCAGCGCGGCGAGGCCCAGGAGAATGAGCAGGGTAGGATCAAACATGTTGTATTCCTTGCCAAAAAATGAAAAGTAAGCCTGCTTACTTTACGCCCTCGACCGCCGGGAAACAGGGGGTTTATACAAAAAATGTGCTGATTTGGGCGAATGCCCGACGCGAGGGAGGTGGGAGTGTGGCAGATAATTGGAAACAATCATTTCATGGATTTATTAATAGCTGCCTATATAATATTTAAATTGCCTGACAATTATTGATATTTAACCTGTTATTATTTTTAAAATTATTAATTTATTACCCGGGAGAGCCTATGAACAGGAAGTTCACAGAGATTGATGAAACCATCCGCGGATTAAACGCGTCGACGGATGCGCATTTTAAATGGTTAGTGAAAATATTACGCTTTATTGCTAATCATGACATTGATTTACCGGAAATCACCTGTGATGACGCCCACCAGCGCTGTGAGTTTGGCCACTGGATTAATACCCGATTACAGGAAGAACGGGAAGGGAAAAACTTCGTGTTGGATATCAGTAAAAAGCATATTCGGGTACATCAGGCTTGCCGCAATATTATTACCGCCATCAACGACAAATGCCAGACCGATGCCGTATTTAACGTATTTGAACAGTCGCTGCTGGCATTTACTGAAGCCTTAACCACTTATAAGGTGCATCTGCTGCAGTTGCGGACCAGTTATGACGCGTTGACCGGATTGCCGCTGCGCCGGATCCTCGACGAATCGTTTACCAGTATGAATAATGAGCTGGGTGCCGAGGGGCTGTACTTATTATTGCTGGATGTCGACCATTTTAAAAAAGTGAATGATACTTACGGGCATCTCAACGGTGATATTGTATTGCGTTCGCTGGCCATGAATATGAGTAATAACATTCGCCGGTCTGCATCGATGTATCGCTACGGTGGCGAAGAGTTTATTGTTGTGCTGCATGCCAAAGACGATCGCGAGGCCGTCACGATTGCCGAGCGTCTTCGCCACGACATTGCAGAACTGGAAATGGTTGCCGGAGAGCATATTATTCGGATTACCTTTACCGCTGGCCTGACGCGTATTCATCCCGACGAAGTGCTGCGTGAGGTGCTGGAGCGAGCGGATCAGGCGTTGTATATCGGTAAAAAAAGTGGCCGTAACTGCACGCAGTTGATTAATCAACGGCTGGAAACGAAAAAATTCAGTGGCTAAACGAAAGCAGCCAGGAAATTAATCACTGGCTGCTTTCGTTTTCAACCCCTTTCTGCAGGTCTTATTCTCTTCACTAATCGTTGTTCCTCTTCATTCTCCCCGGCAAAATTTCGGCCTGTCTCATGTGCCTGCTCGTTACGGTCATTCTCTGAACTAAGGGATTCGTTCTTTGCAGCGGTACACCCCCTAACGTTAAGCCCAGGTACCGTAATGAAAAAAGACATTTTTGCCCCTCATCCGCTGGCGTGGTCGCTGCTGGTCGCGATCTCGTGTTCGACGCTTGCCGCAGAAAAAAACGCCGCTCCGCTGCCAGAGGATGACGATGTGATTACCGTCACCGCGCCGGTGCTTTCGCCCCTTGAGGTGGTGACTTCGCCGAAAGCGCCCCGCCAGCCGGTGCCGGCCAGCGACGGTTCCGACTACCTGAAGACCATTCCGGGGTTCAGCCAAATCCGCAACGGCGGCAGTAATGGCGACCCGGTTTTTCGCGGGATGTTTGGCTCACGTCTGCGCCTGCTCACTAACGACAGCGAAATGCTCGGCGCCTGCCCGTCACGGATGGATGCCCCAAGCTCGTACATCTCGCCCGAAAGCTATGACCTGCTGACGGTGACCAAAGGGCCGGAGACCGTACTCTGGGGGCCTGGCAACTCCGCCGGGACGGTGCGCTTCAACCGCGAACCGCCGCGCTTCGATAAAGCAGGACTCGAGGGTGACGCCAGCTTGCTGGCTGCCTCCAACGATCGTTTCGATGAGAACGCCGACGTCAGCTTTGGTAACGAGTCGGGCTATGTACGCCTGAACGGCAACAAATCAAAATCCGGTGATTACAAAGACGGCAATGGCGATCGCGTAGCCTCGAAGTGGGATAAATGGAATACCGACCTCGCCATCGGCTGGACCCCGGATGCCGACACGCTGCTGGAGCTGACCGCCGGGCAGGGCGATGGCGACGCCAGCTACGCCGGACGCGGAATGGACGGTTCCCAGTTCAAACGCGAAAGCCTGGGCCTGCGCTATAAGAAAGACAATATCGGCGAGGTGTTCGACTCGCTGGATATGAGCGTCTATTACAACTATGCCAACCACATCATGGATAACTACTCCATGCGCTCGCCGGGTACGATGTCCGGCGGTATGCCGATGGGCTCGATGGATATGTCGATGCCGATGGAGAAACAGGTCGATCGCCGCACCGTCGGCGGCAGGATGATGGGCACCTGGCTGTGGCTGGATTACCAGCTGCAAAGCGGCGTGGATATGCAAACCAACACCCATCGCAGCAATGAGGACGACCAGGATGCAGGCTGGCAGGAGGATGCCCGCTTCCACGATTACGGCGCATTCAGCGAACTGACCTGGAATGCCACCGACCTGAGCAAAGTGATTGGCGGTGCGCGTCTGGATAAGGTCGAAGTGGATAATTACACCGGCGTGGGCAGCGACAGCCGCGAAGACACTTTGCCTGCGGGCTTTTTACGCGTGGAGCATAACCTCGGTACGGCACCGGCGATGGTTTACGCCGGGTTGGGCTACACCGAACGTTTCCCGGATTACTGGGAGCTGTTTTCACCGACGTATGGACCGGACGGCACCTCGGACGTATTCGACAACCTGAAGCCTGAAAAAACCACCCAGTTGGACATCGGTGCCCAGTATAAGGGCGAACGCACAACCGGCTGGATCTCCGCTTACGTCGGGCGCATCAACGACTACATTCTCTTTATCTACGATCCGGACGACAGTCACGTCAGCCAGGCGGACAACGTCGATGCCACCATCATGGGCGGCGAAATGGGAACCTCGTATCAGCTGAACGACCAGTGGAAAACCGACGCCACGCTGAACTACGCCTGGGGCCAGAACACCGACGACCACCAGCCGCTGCCGCAGATGCCGCCGCTGGAAGCGCGTCTCGGTCTGACGTGGGAGAACGAGAGCTGGAGTTCGACCGGGCTGCTGCGCATGGTCAGCCCACAGCATCGGGTGGCGATGAACGAAGGAAACGTGGTGGGGAAAGACTTTGACCAGAGCGCCGGGTTTGCGATTGTCTCCGCCAATGCGGCGTATAAAGTGAATAAGAACCTGAAGCTGAGCAGCGGAGTGGATAACCTGCTGGACAAGGCCTATAGCGAGCACCTTAACCTGGCCGGGAACAGCAGCTTTGGCTACTCATCGGGCACCCCGGTAAACGAGCCAGGCCGTACCTTCTGGGCAAAGATGAACGTGAACTTCTGACCAATGTGACGCCGCCGGTCAGTGACCGGCGGCGGGATTAACTGTTGCTGGTGGCAGATTGCTTATGGAACAGCTCTCTGAACACCGGATAGATATCATCCTGGTCGCGAATGTGCTGCATCGCGAAGTTATCAAACGTGGTTTGCAGATGCTCATACTCACGCCACAGCGTCTGATGGGCGCGGCGGGTGATCTCGATATAGCTGTAATAACGCACCACTGGCAGGAGTTTTTTAGCCAGAATTTCATGACACAGCGGTGAATCATCTGCCCAGTTATCACCGTCCGAAGCCTGCGCGGCATAGATGTTCCACTGCGCCGGGTCATAACGCTCTTTCACCACTTCATCCATCAGCTTCAGGGCGCTGGAGACGATGGTGCCCCCGGTTTCCTGCGAGTAGAAGAACTCGTGTTCATCCACCTCTTTTGCCTGGGTATGGTGGCGGATATAGACCACGTCCACGTTCTTATAGGTTCTGCTGAGGAACAGATACAGCAGAATATAAAAGCGCTTCGCCATGTCCTTGGTGGCCTGATCCATTGAGCCGGAAACGTCCATCAGGCAGAACATCACCGCCTGGCTGGAGGGCTCCGGACGTTTCTCGTAGTTTTTGTAACGCAGGTCAAAAGTGTCGATAAACGGCACGCGCTCAATCTTCGCCCGCAGCTCAGCGATCTCTCTGCGCAGACGTTCCTCTTCCAGCAGCTGCGCGGGCTCGCTGTTCTCAATGATACCCAGGCTGGCTTCCAGCTCGCGGAGTTCGCGCTTTTTGCCCGCCGTCATCGCCGTGCGTCGCGCCAGCGAGTTCTGCAACGAACGCACCACGCTGATGTTGGCCGGTACGCCGTTGGCCGTATACCCTGCGCGGTGGGTTTTGTACTCATTCAACTGCCGGTGCTGGTTTTTCTTCAGATTCGGCAAGGCCAGATCTTCGAACAACAGATCCAGATACTCATCCTTGGAGATTTGAAACACAAATTCGTCCTGACCTTCGCCGTCCTGGCTGGCCTGGCCTTGACCACTTCCGCCGCCGCCCCCGCCGCCTTGTGGACGTTCGATGCGGTCGTTCTGCACAAAGTGATCGTTACCCGGATGAACGCGATGGCGTAAGCCGCCTCGCCCCTGATGAAAAATCGGTTCGCTGATATCGTCCGTCGGGATAGAGACGGACTCCCCACTGTTTACGTCGGTTACCGAACGCTTATTAATGGCCTCGGAGATCGACTGTTTGATTTGCGCTTTATAACGACGCAAGAAGCGCTGGCGATTCACCGTGCTCTTGTTTTTGCCGTTAAGACGCCGGTCAATAAACCAGGTCATATGCCCCCCGTACTGCATTTGCCAACTTTCAGTGCCCGTAAGTGCCGGGGGCATTTCGCTTACCCGGCCTACGGAACATTGTTGTACGCCCGGCAAGCCATGTGCCGCCGGGCTTTTTGGGCTGTTATGACGATTTACGTACGCGCAGATACCATTCGCACAGCAGGCGAACCTGTTTGCGGGTGTATCCTTTCTCCATCATACGGTCGACAAAATCGTCGTGCTTTTTCTGCTCGTCGGTTGAGGTTTTGGCGTTGAACGAAATAACCGGCAACAGCTCCTCGGTATTGGAGAACATTTTCTTCTCAATAACAGTGCGCAGTTTTTCGTAGCTGGTCCAGTTCGGATTACGTCCGCTGAAGTTCGCACGGGCACGCAGCACGAAGTTGACGATCTCGTTACGGAAGTCTTTCGGGTTACTGATCCCGGCAGGCTTCTCGATTTTTTCCAGCTCGGCATTCAGCGATTCACGGTCAAACAGCTGGCCGGTATCCGGGTCGCGATACTCTTGATCCTGGATCCAGAAATCCGCATAGGTAACGTAGCGGTCAAAAATGTTCTGCCCGTACTCGGAGTAAGATTCCAGGTAGGCGGTCTGGATCTCTTTGCCGATAAACTCGGCGTATTTCGGGATCAGATAGCCTTTGAGGAACTCAAGGTAGCGTTCAGCCAGCTCTTGCGGGAACTGCTCGCGCTCAATTTGCTGCTCCAGCACGTAGAACAGATGCACCGGGTTCGCCGCCACTTCAGTATGGTCAAAGTTGAACACGCGGGAGAGGATTTTAAACGCAAAGCGCGTGGACAACCCGTTCATCCCTTCATCGACCCCGGCGTAATCGCGATACTCCTGATAGGACTTCGCTTTCGGGTCGGTGTCTTTCAGGCTTTCACCGTCATAGACGCGCATCTTCGAGTACATGCTCGAGTTTTCAGGCTCTTTCAGGCGCGACAGGATCGAGAAGCGCGACAGCGTTTCCAGGGTTCCCGGGGCGCATGGGGCATGCACCAGCTCACTGTGGTTAAGCAGTTTTTCGTAAATTTTGATCTCTTCAGAGATCCGCAGGCAGTAAGGCACTTTGACAATGTAAACACGGTCAAGGAACGCCTCGTTATTCTTGTTGTTACGGAAGGTGACCCATTCCGATTCGTTCGAGTGGGCAAGGATAATGCCGTTAAATGGCAGGGCGGAAATCCCCTCCGTCCCGTTGTAGTTACCTTCCTGAGTGGCGGTCAGCAGCGGATGCAGCACCTTGATTGGCGCTTTAAACATCTCGACGAACTCCATCACCCCCTGGTTGGCACGGCACAGCGCCCCGGAATAGCCGTAAGCATCCGGATCGTTTTGCGCGTGGTTTTCCAGTTTACGGATGTCCACTTTACCGACCAGTGCAGAGATATCCTGGTTGTTCTCATCACCCGGTTCTGTTTTGGCAATCGCAATCTGTTCAAGAATGGACGGCCAGACCTTCACCACGCGGAATTTGGTAATATCCCCGCCGAAATCGTGCAGGCGTTTTGCGGCCCACGGCGACATGATGGTGCCAAGATAGCGACGCGGAATGCCGTACTCTTTATCCAGAATCTGCGCATCTTCCTGAGGGTTAAACAGGCACAGGGGATGATCGTTGACCGGGCTGCGTTCACCGTTAGCGCTAAGCACGTAAATAGGCACGCGCTGCATTAACGATTTCAGACGCTCCGCCAGCGAGGATTTACCACCGCCTACCGGACCCAACAGATACAGGATCTGTTTCTTCTCTTCCAGGCCTTGCGCCGCATGCTTCAGATAGGAAACGATCTGCTCGATGGCATCTTCCATGCCGTAAAATTCTTCAAACGCCGGATATCGGGCAACAACCCGATTCGAAAACAGACGGGAAAGCCGGGGCTCCTGGGCAGTATCAACCATATTCGGCTCACCAATAGCCATCAATAGTCGTTCTGCCGCGTTGGCATAGGCACTGCGATCTTGCCGACAGATGGTAAGAAACTCCTGCAGTGTGAACTCTTCGTCCTTGGCAGCTTCATAGCGCTGGCGATAGTGATCGAATATATTCATGGCATGCCGTCCTTTCGTTTTTTAGCACAGGAAAAGAGCCGTTCATATGAGTAGTAGAGGCTCCCGGAAGCGGGATCCCTTACACCTCACTGCCAGAGCAGCAACCCGTATGCCAGATCGGGCGCTAAAACTGCGGGGTGATCGGGTATTCAGCTTCTTAAAATTAAGCGTAGATGGCATTTGCAAAACTTGCCTGCATGCAAAATCTAATTTCAATGACATATCAATAACTCATCCAAAAATTCAGCCTTATCCTGAATGGCAAACCCCGCGCCTTCGTCAAACTGTCATCCTGCTGACCGCGTTTCGTCATCTTTCGTGCACAAAATGACCGGTTGGTCAAATTGATTAGCCTGCAAAAAAGTTTTGAGATAGGGAGTAAAGGGCGGTTACACTCCATTCGCTGATTATTTGACTACAGGAAAAAAGGATTGTGACCAAACTCAAACATCTGGCATTGGGCGTTCTCGTTGCCGCTTCAGTGGGGGCCGCTCATGCGGAAAACCATTGGTCCGTTGGCGCAGGCGTCGGCGTGATTAATAGCCCGTATAAACAATACGATCGCGACGTGTACCCGGTTCCGGTTATTACCTATGAAGGGGATAACTTCTGGTTCCGTGGACTGGGTGGGGGTTACTACCTGTGGAATGACCAGACCGACAAACTGTCGATCATGGCCTACTACTCGCCACTGCACTTCAAGCCGGGAGACAGCGACAGCTATCAGCTGCGTCAGCTCGACAAACGTAAGAGCACCATGATGGCGGGCCTCTCTTATGTCCATAACACCGAGTATGGCTTCCTGCGCACCGCGCTGGCGGGAGATACCCTCGACAACAGCAACGGCTTCATCTGGGATCTGGCGTGGCTGTACCGTTATACCAACGGTGGGCTGACTCTGACGCCGGGGATCGGTGTAGAATACAGCAGCGAAAACTACAACGACTACTACTACGGCGTGTCGCAGCGTGAAGCCAATCGCAGCGGTCTGAACAGCTACAACGCCGACGATGGCTGGAACCCATACCTCGAGTTGACGGCAAGCTATAAATTTGCCACCGACTGGAATGTGTACGGCACAGGCCGTTACTCGCACCTGAGCGATGAAGTAAAAGACAGCCCGATGGTCGATAAGTCCTGGGCCGGACTGTTGTCTGTGGGCGTGACCTACAGTTTCTGATTGTGCATTTTTATAGTGCATTCTGTGCATCACAACGGGGCGCTTGCGCCCCGTTTGCATTACGGTGGAGCAGACAAACCAGGAGAACGTGATGAGCGAAAAAACCGTGACCTTCGGCGACGGCGTTGTGCTTCCGGCTATCGGGCAGGGCACATGGTATATGGGTGAGCAGGCGGGTCAGCGCCGTCAGGAAGTGGCTGCCCTGCGGGCGGGCATCGATCTCGGGCTGACGCTCATCGATACCGCAGAAATGTACGCCGACGGCGGGGCAGAAGAGGTGGTCGGCGAGGCGATCAAAGGCCAGCGCGATAAGGTATATCTGGTCTCCAAGGTTTATCCCTGGAATGCGGGCGGGCAAAAAGGGATTGCCGCCTGTGACGCGAGCCTGCGTCGCCTGGGCACCGATCGTATCGACCTCTATCTGCTGCACTGGCGCGGGAATTATCCGCTGGCGGAAACCGTCAAATTGATGGAGACCCTGCAACAGCAGGGCAAGATAGGCCGCTGGGGTGTATCAAATCTGGATTACGCAGATATGCAGGAGCTGGGGCAGGTGCCGGGCGGTCATCACTGCGCCACCAATCAGGTGCTCTATCATCTGGCCTCACGCGGTATCGAGTACGATCTTCTGCCGTGGTGTCAGCAGCAGCAGATGCCAGTCATGGCTTATTGTCCGCTGGCGCAAGCCGGGCGTTTACGCACCGGGCTGATGAATCATCCGGTCGTACAGGCGATTGCGCAGGACTACAACGCCAGTGCGGCGCAGGTGCTGCTGGCGTGGGTTGTCAGCCACCAGGGCGTGATCGCCATTCCAAAAGCCTCCTCAATCGAGCATGTGGCAGAAAATGCGGTTGCGCTGACAATTTCGCTGTCCGCCGAGGCGTTATTACAACTGGATCAGGCCTTCCCGGCTCCGGGGCAGAAAACGGCATTAGATGTGGTGTGAATTCATGTTAATGCCCTCTCCGGGAGGAAAGGGCAATTGCGCGGGGATTAACGCTTCACAATGTGAATTGTCTGTCCCAGACGTGAAGGCTGTGCTTCACGTGTGGTTTGCGGCTCGCTGACGCAGGCAGTTTCTACGCACACGAAGGTTTTGTATCCGTCATCCGGTACGTCACCCATGCTCACCGACAGCGCCGGGCCCGGGTTCCAGCCGACCACATTGCTGTGATGCTGGTGGATGACTTCAATGCTGCGGTTAAGCGCCGCATCATGAATCACGCTGCAGGCTTCCGGGTTCAGATAAACGCGGTCAGTACGATCCGGGAAGGCCTGAGTGCCGTCGCTCAGATTGCCCTCTTTGGCGTTATTCACTTTATCGATAAAGGTATCGCCCAGACCGCTCACCGTTACCGCCGCAATATCACCCACGTTGAAGTAAGTGTGCAGGGCCGAGGTGGTCTCAAATTCGCCGTGCGCTTCCAGTTCAATTTCGCAGGTTTTGCCCAGCGTAAAGTGCGCATACAGGGTGAAGTCGTGTGGCCAGAGCTGACGTGTCTCATGGCTGCTTTGCAGTTCAAAGGTCAACGCCACGCCGGAATTGTCTTCGCTATGGTTTTTCAGCGTCCACGGAAGGTTGCGGGCAAAACCATGGGACGGTAAACCCTGTTCAGCCGCCGGGCCAAACCACGGCCAGCAGATGGGCACGCCGCCGCGAATGGCTGCGCCTTTCTTAAAGGAGGTAATGTCACTCAGCCACAGGTCTTCGACTTCACCTTCTGGCTGCCAGGAGAGCAGATGCGCGCCATGCAGGGCGACGGAAGCCTTGACCTGCGGGTGATCGACAACGATGACTTCAGCATCATCAATCTGACGGCGGGAGAGCACAGGGGTAAGTTGTTCGACTACCGGAAGTGCAAAAATTTTTTTAATCATTACGCAATCCTCTGTCTTTTAAAGCCATAAAAAAAGGCGACCGAGGTCGCCTTTTTGGGTCAGAATCTCCAGAACTTATTTGGAGATGTGAGCGACCAGGTCCAGTACTTTGTTAGAGTAACCAGTTTCGTTGTCGTACCAGGAAACCAGTTTAACGAAGTTGTCGTTCAGTGCGATACCGGCTTTAGCATCGAACACAGAAGTGCAGATTTCGCCGTTGAAATCGGTAGAAACAACGTCATCTTCGGTGTAACCCAGAACGCCTTTCATTGGGCCTTCAGAAGCCGCTTTGATTGCTTTCTTGATTTCTTCGTAAGACGCTGCTTTTTCCAGACGAACGGTCAGGTCAACTACAGACACGTTTGGAGTTGGAACGCGGAACGCCATACCAGTGATTTTACCGTTCAGCTCTGGCAGTACAACGCCTACAGCTTTAGCAGCACCGGTAGAAGAAGGGATGATGTTCTGAGCTGCGCCGCGGCCGCCGCGCC
>NZ_JBOGBT010000009.1:0-29649 GCF_051656365.1 Silvania sp.
CGTAGCGACGATTTTCTTGCCGGGAGCCCGGGTAGCCAGGGCGGTGGCGATTGAGCCGCCCTGGCACGTTCACGGGTGACGCGACTGACAGAGAAGCACAGAACTTAAAGTGAACGGAACCACCACCGGAGCCGCATGCTCCCCCTCACCCCAACCCTCTCCCTGAATGGAGAGGGGGCCGACCGTGCCAATTTTTTTTATGGGGATCCCTCAGCCCACAGGGAGAGGGAGAAAACACAACGACTACTGCATCCCCAGCAAATGCGGCAACCACAGTGAAATCGCCGGGATGTAGGTCACCATAGCCAGCACCACCAGCAGCATGCCGTAGAACGGCAGCATGGCGCGGACCACGGTTTCGATCTTCTGCTTACTCACCGCACTGGCAACAAATAGCACCGATCCCACTGGCGGGGTAATCAGGCCGATCCCAAGGTTCACCATCATGATCATGCCAAAATGTACCGGATCGATGCCCAGCGAGTTGGTCACCGGCAGCAGCACCGGGGTCAGGATCAAAATCAGCGGCGCCATGTCCATCAGCGTGCCCACCAGCAGCAGCATGATGTTGAGGTACATCAGGATCACGTACTTGTTATCCGACAGCGAGGTGAAGAACTCGGTGATCCGCATCGGCAGCTGCATGTAGGTCATTACCGCGCCAAATGCCGCCGCAAAGCCGATCAGGATCATCACGATCGTTACTGTCTTCACCGTCCGGCACATCAGCTTCGGCAGCTCGCTCCACTTGTAGTCACGATAGATAAACATGGTGACAAAAAACGCCCACAGGCAGGCGACCGCCGCCGATTCGGTAGCGGTAAAAATTCCCGACAATATCCCGCCAAGAATGATCACCACCGTCATCAGACCCCACAGCGCATCGACAAAAATCCTCAGCGCCTGCTTAAACGGGATCCGTTCACCTTTTGGATAGCCCCGCTTGTGGGCAAAGCCCAGGCACAGGAGCATCAGGCAGAACCCGAGCAGCAGCCCCGGCAGCACCCCGGCGATAAACAGCGTGGCGATCGACACCGTGCCGCCCGCCGCCAGGGAGTAAATCACCGAGTTGTGGCTCGGCGGGATCAGGATCGCCTGCACCGAGCCGCTGGCCGTCACCGCCGCCGCGTATTCGCGCGGATAGCCCTTCTTCTCCATCTCCGGGATCATCACGCTGCCGATGGAGGCGGTATCCGCCACCGACGAGCCCGAGATGGCACCGAAGAAGGTCGAGGCGACGATATTCACCAGCGACAGCCCGCCGCGAATAAAGCCGACAAAGATATAGGCAAAGTTGACCAGCCGCCGGGCGATGCCCCCTTCCGCCATGATCGCCCCCGCCAGGATAAAGAACGGGATCGCCAGCAGGGTGAACTTATTGACCCCGCTGGTTATCTGGATCATCAGCGCTTCCAGCGGCAGATCGATCCACAGCGCCCCCGCCACCGCACTCAACCCGACGGCAAACGCCACCGGCATCCCCAGCGCCAGCAAAATGGCAAGGGTGAAGAGCAAAATAAAAGCATCCATGATTCACCCCTTAACTGTGGTTGCCGATCATGACGACCGGGCGGTTTTCCTGGGAGCCAAACATCAGCCGCTCCAGCACGAACAAAATGAGGATCGCCGAGCCGACGGGCAGCGGCAGATAGCTCTCACCGGAGGTCAGAATCGGAAACTCCGCCACCGGCTGTTCCCACAGCTCGACGCAGAGCAGGTAGCTGTACCAGAAGATAATCAGCGAAATCAGCAGCATCAGCAGATCCACAATCCTGGCACACAGGGCTTTTAACCCGGCTGGCAGGCGGTCGGTCAGCATGTTCACCGCGATATGCGATCCGGCGCGGTAGCCCACCGCCGCGCCGATAAAGGTGAAAGTCACCATGCAGATGATGGCCACCGGTTCAGGCCACGACTCGCCGCGGTTGAGGACGTAGCGGGAAAAAATCCCAATCGGAATCACGATGGTCATGATCAGCAGCGAGACGCCCGCCACGGTCATGGCGAGCAGGTACAGGCGATCCATCCACTTCAGATAGCTTTCGGACATACGTCCTCCACAGGGCTGGGTTTACTGAACGTCAGCGATGGCTTTCATCAGGTCCTGATGCTTTTTCTCGCCATACTCTGCGCGCACCGGCTCTGTCGCTTTGATAAATACCGCCTTATCGATGTCATGGAACTGTACGCCACCGGCTTTCATTTTTTCCAGCGCCTGCTGGTTGTAGGCCTGCCACAGCTTGCGCTGTTCAAACTGCGCTTCACGGGCCAGGGTCAACACTTTTTGCTGCTCGTCGGCGCTCAGCTTGTCCCATTTCACTTTGGAATAGAGCAGCATTTCCGGGGTGATGAAGTGGCCGCTGAGGGTGTAGTTTTTGGCCACCGGCATGTAGTTGTGGGCCACAAAGGTTGGCGGGTTGTTTTCTGCCCCGTCAATCACCCCAGTCTGCATCCCGCTATAGACCTCACTCACCCCCATCGCCACCGAGTTGGCCCCCATGTCTTTCAATGTGGCCAGCGCAACAGGGCTACCCTGCACGCGAATCTTCATCCCTTTTAAATCTTCCGGCTTGGCCACCGGGTTCTTGGTGATCAGGTTGCGGGTGCCGGAGTCCATCCAGCCGAGGAACACCAGACGAGATTTGGGATTGGCGGTCAGCTTCTCGCCGATGGCTTTGCCCACGTCACCGTCGATGACTTTGTGCATATGATCTTCATCGCGGAAGACGTACGGCAGGGTAAAGACTTCGATGTCCGGCAGGATGGCGGCAACCGGTGCCATCGAGACGCGAATAATGTCGATGGCGCCCATCTGTGCCTGCTCGATCATCTGTTTTTCATCCCCCAGCACGCCGCCGGGGAAGACTTTAATCTCCAGCTTGCCATCGGTTTGTTGTTTCAGTTTTTCGCCCATCTGCTGTACCGCCACTACGTTCGGGTAGCCTTCGGGATGGACATCGGCGGCTTTAATGGTTTGCGCAGAAACGGAGCAGGCAAAAGCGGACAGGCACAGAGCAGCCAGCAACGGCTTGAGGGTCGTTTTCATCGAGTCAACTCCAGGGTAGTGAGGGTAAGTATCGGAACGTTGTTTTAGTTTTGAACGTTTAAAAACTAGACCACACCCTGAAAAGCGGAGGTGAAGCGCCTCACAAAAAGCGCCAAATAATGAAATGATGGTTTAGATTTGTGGCGAGGGTCATGCCGGGTGGCGGCTTCGCCCTACCCGGCCTGCTGGGGCTAGCCTTTACGTAACAGGTACCGGTACGGCAGCACCTCAGTCTCCTGCGCCAGCAGCTCATGTTCCATAAAGGTACAGAAACCCGGGATATCGCGGGTGGTGGCCGGATCGTCGGCAATGATTAGCAGGGTTTCACCGGTTTGCATGTTGCGCACCGTTTTACGCACCATCATCACCGGCTCCGGGCAGCGCAGGCCTTGGGCGTCAAGGGTGTGGTCGGGGCTGGAAAACAGATCGGTCATCGTCGTCTCGCTAAGGTAAAAAACGGCAGTAGTTTACGCCCCACAGGGGGCAATGCAAACCAGGTTAACGATTGCGTGAAAATCAACCATTGCAAAGATGAATTAAAGCAGTATGATGCAGCCGGTTTTATTGGGTTCCCTCACCCCAACTTATAAAAAGGTCACAATATGACGCAGTTCTCTCAATCGCAGCGCGTAAAAGCGTTGTTCTGGCTTTCGCTTTTTCATCTGCTGGTGATCACCTCCAGTAACTATCTGGTGCAGCTGCCGATCTCCATTTTTGGTTTGCATACCACCTGGGGCGCGTTCAGCTTCCCGTTTATCTTCCTTGCTACCGATCTCACCGTGCGCATCTTTGGCGCGCCGCTGGCCCGACGCATTATTTTTGCCGTCATGCTCCCGGCGCTGTTTGTGTCGTACGTGATCTCCTCCCTGTTCTATATGGGAAGCTGGCAGGGGTTTGAAGCCCTGACCCACTTCAACCTGTTCGTCGCCCGCATTGCCGCGGCCAGCTTTATGGCCTATGCGCTGGGGCAGATCCTTGATGTGCATGTGTTTAACCGTCTGCGGCAGAACCATCGCTGGTGGATGGCCCCCACCGCCTCCACGCTGTTTGGGAACGTCAGCGATACGCTGGCCTTTTTCTTTATCGCGTTCTGGCGCAGCCCGGACCCGTTTATGGCCCAGCACTGGATGGAAATTGCGCTCGTGGATTACGCCTTTAAGGTGCTTATCAGCCTGGTGTTCTTCCTGCCGATGTATGGCCTGCTGCTGAATATGTTGCTGAAAAGACTCGCAGATAAATCTGAAAATCCGGCATTGCAGGCCGGTTAAAGGTTCCCCTGAACAGTTGTGATAAGATGGACGGATGAGCCGTTATGGCCGTTTATCGAAAGGAAGAATTCAATGCGCAATCTGGTTAAATATGTCGGGATTGGCCTGCTGGTGATGGGGCTTGCGGCCTGTGATAACAATGACGGCAAAGCGCCTGTTCAGGGTGCCTCTGCCGAGAGCAATGCGACGGGTCAAGCGGTCAGCCTGATGGATGGCAAACTTAGCTTCTCTCTGCCTGCCGATATGACCGATCAGAGCGGCAAGCTGGGCACCCAGGCCAACAACATGCACGTTTACTCCGACGCCACCGGGCAAAAAGCGGTGATTGTGATCGTCGGCGACGACACCAGTGAAGACCTGGGCGTGCTGGCAAAACGTCTGGAAGAGCAGCAGCGCAGCCGCGACCCGCAGCTGCAGGTCGTGACCAACAAAGCCATCGAGCTGAAGGGCCACAACCTGCAACAGTTGGACAGCATTATCTCGGCCAAAGGCCAGACTGCTTATTCATCCGTGGTGCTCGGCAAAATCGACAATAAGCTGCTGACCCTGCAGATTACCCTGCCTGCTGACGATCAGCAGAAAGCGCAAACTGCTGCGGAAAGCATTATCAATACGCTGGTTATTCAGTAAGTTATTGCGATGACATGGCCTCCGCTGGAGGCCATTTTTTTAGCCGCCACGTCAGCAGTAACGCCACCGCCACCAGTCCTGCCGCCGCGAGATAGATAACCGGCACCCCGGCCCACGCCATCACCAGTCCGGCCAGCGGCCCGGTCACCCCCAATGACATGTCCATAAACACCGTGTAGGTCGCCAGCGCTGCGCCCTGGTTTTGCTGCGGCACGGCTTTCACCGCCACCACGCCCAGCGCCGGGAACACCAGCGAGAAGCCCGCACCCGCGAGGAAAACGCCAGTTTTCGCCATCCACGGTGCCTCGGCGATACCGGTCAGCAGCAGTCCGACAATCTCGACGCTAAAGCAGATCATCGCCACGTTCAGCCCGCCCAGCCGGTTGATGCCGTTGGGGAACAACAGCCGCGTGCCGACAAACGCACAGCTAAATAGCGTCAGCGCAAAGGCCGCGCCGTCCCAGCCTTTGGCGTCGTAGAACAGGGTAATGAAGGTGGCGATCACCCCAAAGCCCGCCGAGGCCAGCGCCAGTGCCATACCGTACGGCCAGACGCGTCCGAGCACCGCGCGAAACGGCATCGGTTTGCCTTTGCTGGCTTTCACCGTCGGTCGCGGCAGCGCGAACAGGATCGCCAGTAGCGCCACCACCATGATGGTCAGCGCCAGGCCGTTCAGCCCGCTGTAGCGGTAGCACAGGACGCCGAGCGGCGCCCCCATCGCCATTGCGCCGTAGGTGACAATCCCGTTCCAGGAGATCACCCGCCCGATATGCGATGCGCCCACCACGCCCACGCCCCACAGGGTCGATCCGGTTCCGGCCAGGCTTTGCCCGACGCCAAGGATCACCCGGCCCAGACACAGCAGCGCCAGGCTCACCATCGGCCAGCCGCTGGTGAAGCCGGCCAGCAGATAACTCACCCCGCTCAGGAAACAGCCGCACAGCCCCAGCACCACAATGCTTTTCGGGCCAAACAGGTCGGCATAGCGTCCGGCGTAAGGGCGACTTAACAGGGTGGCGAAGTATTGCAGGCTGATCACCAGACCCGCCCAGAAGGCACTAAAGCCCATGATGTCATGCACATAGCCAGGAAGGACCGCCAGCGGCAGGCCGATGGTCAGGTAGCTGGCAAAGTTGAAAATAACGACAGAAACAATCCGCAGATTAAGACGTAATCCGCTCAGCGCCGGTTCGGCGGCAGGTTCGGGCATCGGGCTCACCAGAATTTTTACAACAGTGTTTCACTATTACCACGTCAGGCCTGGAAAATCAGCAGCGACTTTAAGAATACAGGTGCCTACCGAAGCGTTACGCGCGCACTACACTTTAGGGGCATCTCATAACAAGGAAACGCTATGACAACCACGCCGCCCGACAAAGTGGGTTTACACATATTGCTGAAGCTGGCCTGCCTGGTGGTGATCCTCGCGGGTATTCACGCCGGGGCGGATATCATCGTACAGCTGTTACTGGCGCTCTTTTTCGCCATCGTTCTCAACCCGCTCGTCACCTGGTTTATACGCCGGGGCGTAAAGCGGCCTTTCGCCATCACCATTGTGGTGATAGTGATGCTGATCGTGCTGACGGCGCTGTTTGGCGTGCTGGCGGCTTCGCTCAGTGAATTTTCTGCCCTGCTGCCGAAATACAACAGAGAACTGACGCGCAAAATTATCAGCCTGCAGGAGATGTTCCCGTTTCTGAACCTGCATATCTCGCCGGAGCGCATGCTGAAACGCATGGATTCCGAAAAGGTCATGACCTTCGCCACCGCGCTGATGACCCAGCTTTCCGGGGCGATGGCCAGCGTGCTGCTGCTGGTGATGACCGTGGTCTTCATGCTGTTTGAAGTGCGCCATGTGCCGTACAAAATGCGTTTTGCTCTGAACAACCCGCAGATCCACATCGCCGGTTTACACCGGGCGCTGAAGGGCGTGTCGCACTATCTGGCGCTGAAAACGCTGCTGAGCCTGTGGACGGGGGCCATCGTCTGGCTGGGGCTGGCGCTGCTCGACGTACAGTTCGCCCTGATGTGGGGGGTGCTGGCTTTTCTGCTGAACTACGTGCCCAACATTGGCGCGGTGCTCTCCGCCGGGCCGCCGATGATTCAGGCGTTCCTGTTCAACGGCATTTATGAGTGTCTGATGGTGGGGGCGCTGTTTCTTATCGTCCATATGATTCTGGGCAACATCGTTGAGCCAAGAATGATGGGCCACCGGCTGGGGATGTCGACGATGGTGGTGTTCCTGTCGTTACTGATCTGGGGATGGCTGCTCGGCCCGGTGGGGATGTTGCTCTCCGTGCCGCTGACCAGCGTCTGTAAGATCTGGATGGAGACCACCCATGGGGGCAGCAAACTGGCGATCCTGCTCGGCCCGGGCAGGCCAAAAAGCCGACTACCGGGATAGCCATGCCTTCTCAGGCTGTCAAAAAACCTGCTGCTCTGAAACAGCGGCAGGTTTATTTAGCTAACAGAATGGTCTTATCGTATTAAAATAAAAAACACCCGAATTACATTTATTTAAAGAGTCCCAAACGCCTTTAATTTTCGCCTTATCCGTAAGCGAATCGCCCCGCGCAAATACCCTCTGCACGCCAGGGGTATGAATGTAATGTGAGTATTCTGAAAAAAGCGGCTTATTATTAAGCCTGTGCCAGCATACTTCTGATAAGCAAAGATTTTCCCATCAATGGGTTCAGGTTTTCTCATTTTTATTTAATGTAATACCGCCTCTTATATTCGCCAGCACGCCGACAAAATTGTACGATGTCGATGGCAATACCCTTTTTTTAGCATCGAGACTTTTTATCCCTCTCCTGAGTCAGCAGACTTCAGGCTAAGCTTCGTTATTGGATTACGGATTTATCGCGGACGCGCGCAGATGAAATTTGCACTTAACATTCTCGACTGGCAAGCCAGAGCGCCAGGCCTTAGCGATGCCAGTCAGTGGCTGGCATGGTCGCAAGGTTTGCACGCCATCGATCCTGGTGCGCCGCAGGCGAAACTGACCGCGCTGCCGATGATGACCGCCCGCCGCCTCAATTCTGGCAGCAAGCTGGCGGTGGATTGCGGTCTGGCAATGGTGCGTAAACACGCCATCGATGCGGTGGTCTATACCAGCCGCCACGGCGAGCTGGAGCATAACTATCGCATTCTGCATGCGCTGGCCACCGGGCAGGATGTTTCGCCAACCGATTTTGCCATGTCCGTACACAATTCTGCGGTGGGCAATCTCACCATCGCCGCGCGTCAGCCGATTGTCTCGTCATCGCTTTCCGCCGGGCTTGATACCTTCCAGCAGGGCTTGTGCGAAGTGCTGAGCCTGATGCAGGCCGGATACGCCCGCGTGCTGATGGTTGATTTCGACGGTGCGCTGCCTGGCTTTTACCATTCGGCCCTGCCGTCACCGATGCCAACGTGGCCGTTTGCGCTGGCGCTGGTCCTCGAAGCCGGGGAGACGCTGCACTGCGAAACCCGCCCCGGCAGTCCCGGCACAGAGCCCCCTTTAGCGCAGAGCCTGCTGTTCCTTCGGCACTATCTTCGTCACGATCCGCAGTTTGCGATCGCCGGCGAGCGCCTGCTGTGGCAATGGACGCGCCAATGACCGGGATCATTGCCACCCTCAATCGCGGCTGGCGCCGGGTCATGACCGGTCTGTGCTTCGTCCTGTTTGGCGTCGGTGGGCTGCTGCTGTCTCTGGTGTGGTTCAATCTGTTATTGCTCGCGCAGCGCGATCGTGCCCGTCGTCGTCGCCTCGCTCGTCGCAGCATCGCCGCCAGCTTCCGCGCCTTTTTAACCGTCGCCCGCGCGGTTGGGGTGCTGGATTACCGCATTGATAATCTGGAGGCGCTGCGCCAGGATCGCGGCTGTCTGGTCGTGGCGAACCATCCCACGCTTATCGACTATGTGCTGATCGCCTCGGTGATGCCGGAAACCGACTGTCTGGTGAAAAGTGCGCTGCTGCGTAACCCCTTTCTGAGCGGCGTGATACGAGCGGCGGATTACCTGATTAACAGCGAAGCCGACACGCTGTTAAGCGCCTGTCAGCAGCGGTTGGCTCAGGGAGACACTTTACTGATATTCCCGGAAGGCACGCGTACCCGAGCGGGGGAAGCCATCACTTTGCAACGCGGCGCGGCGAATATTGCCGTGCGCTGTGGCAGCTCGCTGCGGGTGGTGATCATCCACTGCAGCGAGCCTCTGCTGGATAAACAACACCGGTGGTATGAAGTCCCG
The DNA here is from genome assembly GCF_051656365.1 of Silvania sp. Taxonomy (NCBI): domain Bacteria; kingdom Pseudomonadati; phylum Pseudomonadota; class Gammaproteobacteria; order Enterobacterales; family Enterobacteriaceae; genus Silvania; species Silvania sp. The sequence continues at coordinate 9,178 of NZ_JBOGBT010000009.1, forward strand.
GCGAACAAACCCTTTTTCACCCTCGATGTCCGTGAGCGGGTGAATACTCATGATTTTTACGATGCGGCGGTACAAGAACCGGCTCAGGCAGCACGGCAGCTCAACCGACACCTGCAGCATCGCTTAACATCCGGTCTTCAATCTTTGTCAGGAATTAATGATGCAAGCGCTCGACCTTGAAATTAAAAATCTTATTATCTCTACCCTCAATCTGGACGAACTGACCCCTGACGACATCGATACCGATGCGGCGCTGTTTGGCGATGGCCTGGGTCTCGATTCAATCGATGCCCTGGAGCTGGGGCTGGCGGTAAAAAACCAGTACGGCGTCGTGCTGTCTGCCGAAAGCGAAGAGATGCGTCAGCACTTCTTCTCCGTCGCCACCCTGGCGTCATTTATCACTGCCCAACGCGCCTGAGAACGGATCCACCATGACAACTGAACAAGACGCTATTTATCAGGAAGTGACCTCCCTGCTGATCAACCTGTTTGAGCTCTCCCCACAAGACATCACCCCAGAGGCGCGCCTGTATGAAGACCTGGATCTGGACAGCATCGACGCTGTCGATATGGTGGTTAACCTGCAGAAGAAAACGGGCATCAAGATCAAGCCTGAAACCTTCAAATCGGTGCGTACCGTTCAGGACGTCGTAGACGCCGTCGAACAGCTTCTGCGTGAAGCCTGAGCCGCATGCGTGACGGACGGTCATTTCCGGCTATCCCGTTCCTGACGGGCTTAATGCTGGTCGCCTGGCCGTTCCTGATTGGCTTTGGCCTGACGCATAACGGCCTGCACTGGCTGCTGCCGCTAATGGCATTGCTGCTGCTGTTTCGTCTGCGCCAGGCGCGACTTCACGCCGGGCCGATGCGCTATGTCGTTCAGAGCGTGGCGCTGGCAGGCATCGCCCTCTGCGCGGCAAGTTACCTGTTGAAGGCCCATCAGTGGCTGCTGCTGTATCCGGTGGTGGTCAACCTGGTGATGCTGGCGGTATTTGGCGGCTCGCTGTGGACATCAATGCCGCTGGTTGAACGGCTGGCCCGGCTGCGTGAACCGAATTTACCCCCTGAAGGGGTGCGTTATACCCGCGTCGTGACCCGCGTGTGGTGCGGCTTTTTCATTTTTAACGGCAGCGTGGCGCTATTCACCGTCCTGCGGGGCGATATAGCACTCTGGACGCTGTGGAACGGCATCATTGCCTACATTCTGATGGGAACCTTGATGACAACCGAGTGGCTGGTGCGTCAGCGGGTGAGAAACAAAGAGAAGCACCATGCATAGCGCCCTTCCTGTGCGCCAGTGGCTGAATGCCCCGCGCCCGGACGACACGCCTGTTGCCTGGTGTGGCGATCGCGACTGGACGCTGGGGCAGTTGCGCGATGACGTCAGCAGCTTAACAACCTACCTGCAACAGCAGGAGGGCGAGCGCTGGGCGCTCTGTTTCGACGATAGCTATCTGTTTATCGTAGCGTTACTGGCGATGCTCCATGCCGGTAAAATTCCGGTCATCCCGGGCCACAGCCGGGTATTGCTGCTGGAAAAGCAGCAGGCCCTGTTTGATGGCCTGCTGAGCGATCGGGCGTTACGCTATTCCGGTCGTCTACGGGTGGTGAGTGCTACCCGACGCAGCCACGCCCCCTTTCTACCGCTGCCTGACATTGCCGACGCGGCCTTCATCGAGCTGTTTACCTCTGGCTCGACCGGGGCACCAAAACGCGTCGTCAAAACCATCACCGACCTCGACAGGGAAGCCGCGCTGCTGGCGACCCTTTTTGGCGAGCGGCTGATCGGCTGTCGGGTGGTGGCCTCCGTGGCGCCTTATCATCAGTACGGGCTGACGTTTCGCCTCTTTTTACCCCTGTCGCTGGGGTTAGTGGTGCATTCAGCCATCATCGAGTACAGCGAGCAGTTGGCGGCGCTCGATCCGCAGTATCGCTACCTTTTCATCAGCAGCCCGGCGTTTCTGAAGCGGATCGACACGCAGCTCTCTGCCCCACCGGTGGCGATGCTGATCTCCGCCGGAGGAGCGCTGGAGTGGAAAACCGTGGAGAAGACCCATCGCTGGCTAAACATCTGGCCGGATGAAATCTATGGCAGCACTGAAACCGGCGTCCTCGCCTGGCGCCATTATCAGAAAGAGGGTCTCCTCTGGCGGCCCTTGCCCGGCGTGCATTTCCATCAGGATCAGGACGGCCTTCGCGTCGCCTCACCGTTCATCCCACACGGCGAAGAGTGGCCCCTCGACGATGTCCTCCAGTTTGATGCGACCGGCGCATTCAGGCTGGTCGGACGCCGGGATCGGGTGGTAAAAATCGAAGAGAAACGTGTCTCGCTGGATGAGATCGAGCAACTTCTACTGGCGTTAGAGGGTATTTGCGAAGCGGCGGCGCTGCCGATAGTGCGCAACGGAAGACAGGGGATTGGCGCGCTGCTGGTGTTGGACGGCGCAGCGCGTGAACAGCGCAAGCAGCGTGGCAACAACGCGCAGGAGCAGGCCTGGCGACGCGCCTTGCGACCCTGGCTCGACCCCGTCGCGGTGCCTCGCGACTGGCGCATCGTTGATGAAATACCGGTTAACAGTATGAATAAGCGTGTTTATGCGCAGTTACAGGAGTTATTTCATGAAAATCCATGAAATTGAGCGCCAGCAGGCACACCCGCAGCATCTGGATATCACCCTGCATCTTGATCCCGCGCTATTCTGGTTTCAGGGCCATTTTGCCGTCCAGCCGCTGCTGCCGGGCGTGGCCCAGCTTGACTGGGTGATGCACTACGCCACCACGCTGCTGGCCCCGGCGTATCGCTTTCACAGTATTCAGAACGTGAAATTTCAGGCCCCGCTGCTGCCCGATACCACGGTGACGCTCACCCTCGACTGGCACGCTGAGCGTGAGATGCTCTCTTTCCACTATCAACGCCACGATGGCGCACAGCGCCATATCGCCAGCAGCGGGAAGATTCGCTTATGTCGTTAACCTTCCGTCCCTGCATCCTGATCCCCTGCTATAACCACGGGGCGATGATGCCGAGCGTGCTGCAACGCCTGGCCCCGTTCGCCCTGCCGATTATCCTGGTCGATGATGGCAGTGATGCCGGTACCCGTCAGGAACTGAACCGCCTTGCTGCCGACAATGCCCAGCTCACGCTGGTGCGGCTGACGCACAACGCCGGGAAAGGCGCGGCGGTGATCCGCGGGCTGAAAGTCTGTGCCGGATCCGGGTTTACCCACGCGGTGCAGGTGGATGCCGACGGGCAACATGCGATTGAAGATATCCCGAAACTGCTGGCGCTGGCAGCCCGTCATCCCCAGGCGCTTATCTCCGGCAAGCCGGTTTATGACGCGTCGATCCCGCGCGCGCGGCTGTATGGCCGCTGGGTAACGCACGTGTGGGTGTGGATCGAAACCCTCTCTTTACAGCTCAAAGACAGCATGTGCGGCTTTCGGGTGTACCCGGTGGCCCCGACGCTGCAGCTGGCAAGCCGCGTGTCGCTCGGCAAGCGGATGGATTTTGACATCGAAGTGATGGTGCGCCTCTACTGGCAGGGCACCACCAGCCATTTTCTGCCAACCCGCGTGACCTATCCGCAGGATGGCGTATCCCATTTCGATACCCTGAAAGACAACCTGCGCATTTCATGGATGCATACCCGGCTGTTCTTCGGCATGTTACCCCGCATCCCCTCCCTGCTACGGGGTCGCCGCAGGCAGCACTGGGCAGAGCAGCAGGAAGTCAAAGGCCTGCGCGGGATGCGCCTGATGCTGCGGGTCTGGCAATGGCTCGGTCGTCGGGCGTTTAATGCGCTGCTGTGGCCGGTGATTGGTGTCTACTGGCTGACGGCCCGTCCGGCGCGACGGGCATCGCAGGAGTGGATCGCCCGGGTCAGCCAGACGCTGGCCCAGCGCCAGCAGCCGACGCCCGCACGCCTGAACAGTTTTTTCCACTTCCTGCGCTTTGGTCAGGCGATGCTGGATAAAGTCGCCAGCTGGCGCGGGGAGCTAAAGCTGCACCAGCACGTGACCTTTGCCCCCGGGGCGCGTGAAGTGCTGGATAGCGATGCGCCGCAAGGCAAGCTGCTGCTGGCCTCACATCTGGGCGATGTGGAGGTGTGCCGCGCGCTGGCCCAGCGCGAAGGCCACCACACCATAAATGCGCTGGTGTTCAGTGATAACGCCCAGCGCTTCAAACAGATTATGCAGGAGATGGCCCCCGAGGCGGGGCTGAACCTGATCTCCGTTACCGATATCGGGCCGGAGACCGCCATCCTCCTGAAAGAGAAGCTGGAGCGCGGCGAGTGGATTGCGATCGTCGGCGATCGTCTGGCGATCAACCCTCAGCGTGGCGGCGAGTGGCGGGTGGTCTGGAGCGAATTTATGGGCCAACCGGCCCCCTTCCCCCAGGGGCCGTTTATCCTCGCCGCGATCCTGCGCTGTCCGGTGGTACTCATTTATGCCCTGCAACAGCAGCAGACCCTGCGGATCCACTGCGAGCCGTTTGCCGACCCGCTGATCCTGCCGCGAGAGGGGCGTCAGCAAGCGTTACAGCAGGCTGTCGATCGTTATGCGCAGCGGCTGGAGCATTACGCCCTGCAGTCGCCGCTCGACTGGTTTAATTTTTTCGATTTCTGGCGCCTGCCGGATACCAAAGGAAAGGAGTAAAGGGTGCTGACCGATCCCCGCTTTACCACCGAGGTTGAGTTGACCGTCCCGTTTCACGACGTCGATATGATGGGCGTGGTCTGGCATGGCAACTATTTCCGCTATTTTGAAATTGCCCGCGAGGCGCTGCTGAATCAGTTCGATTACGGCTATCGCCAGATGAAAGCCTCCGGCTATGTCTGGCCGGTGGTAGACACCCGGGTGAAGTACCGGGAGGCGCTCACCTTCGAACAGCGGATCCGCGTCCGCGCCCATATTGACGAGTTTGAAAATCGCCTGCGCATTGCCTATCAGATTTTCGACGCCGCCAGCGGCAAACGGACCACCACCGGCTACACCATTCAGGTGGCCGTTGAAGAGATGAGCCGCGAGCTGTGCTTTGTCAGCCCGGCGATCCTGTTTGAGCGTATGGGAGTGACACCATGAAGTGGTTACCGCTGCTTGCCCTGCTGGCAAGCCCGTGGGTCAGCGCCGTGACGCTGGACGAATTGCAGCAGCGCTTTACCGAACAACCGGTGGTGCGCGCCCACTTTGAGCAGACCCGCACCATTAAGGATATGCCCCAGCCGCTGCGCTCCAGCGGCGAGATGCTGATCGCCCGCGACGACGGCCTGCTGTGGGATCAAAAATCACCCTTCCCGATGCTGCTGCTGCTGGATGACAAACGAATGGTGCAGACCATTAACGGCCAGCCGCCGCAGACCATCACCGCGGAAAACAACCCGCAGATGTTCCAGTTTAACCATCTGCTGCGCGCCCTGTTCCAGGCAGATCGCAAGGTGCTGGAGGAGAACTTCCGCATCGATTTTAAGGATCTCGGCAATGGCCGCTGGTCGCTGATGCTGACACCAACCACCACCCCGCTGGATAAGGTTTTTACCTCGCTGGATCTGGGTGGCGCAGCCTACATGGAATCGATTGTGCTGAACGATAAGCAGGGCGACCGCACCCAAATCGCCCTTTCCCACCACCAACTGACGCCCGCCAGCCTGACCGATGCCGAACGCCAACGCTTTGCCGCACCATAACAGCTGCCGTCCGGCGCTGCTGTGGTTGCTGACCTGCCTGATCCTGCTGGGGGTGCTGCTGTCGCTCCTGCCCGGTGCACGGCTGAACAGCAGCGTACTGGCGATGCTGCCCAAACAGACCCTCGGGGCGATCCCCCCGGCGCTGAACGACGGTTTTATGCAGCGCCTCGACCGCCAGCTGGTGTGGCTGGTCAGCCCCGGCAAAAAAGCCGATCCGCAGGTGGCACAGCAGTGGCTGACACTGCTGCAGGGTTCGTCGTCGCTGAATGAGGTCAAAGGCCCGATGGACGCTGCCGGGCAGAAGGCGTGGGGAGAATTTTTCTGGCAGCACCGTAACGGCCTGATCGACTCTGCTACCCGCGCGCGCCTGCAGAACGGCGGTGAAGCGCAGGCGCAGTGGATTTTGTCCCAGCTCTATTCGGCCTTCTCCGGCGTCAGCGGCAAAGAGCTGCAAAACGACCCGCTGATGCTGATGCGTGGCTCGCAGCTGGCGCTTGCGCAAAACAGCCAGAAGCTGCAGCTGATGGACGGCTGGCTGGTGACGAAAGATGAGGCCGGAAACTACTGGTATCTGCTGCATGGCGAGCTGACCGGTTCGTCATTCGATATGCAGCAAACCAGCAGACTTGTGACAACGCTGCACGGGCTGGAAGGCCAGCTGAAAGCGCAGTATCCCGAGGCACAGCTGCTGTCGCGCGGCACCGTATTTTACAGCGATTACGCCAGCCAGCAGGCGAAACGGGATATTTCGACCCTTGGCGTCGCCACTATTCTGGGGGTTGTCCTGCTGATTGTGGCGGTGTTCCGCTCCCTGCGTCCGCTGGCGCTGTGCCTGATCTCTATCGCCACAGGCGCGCTGGCGGGCACGGTGGCGACGCTGCTGCTGTTTGGCGAGCTGCACCTGATGACGCTGGTGATGAGCATGAGCATCATCGGTATCTCCGCGGATTACACCCTCTACTACCTGACCGAACGAATGGTTCACGGCGGGCAGGATTCACCCTGGCAGAGCCTGGCGAAGGTGCGTAATGCCCTGCTGCTGGCGCTGCTGACCACGGTTGTGGCGTATCTGATCATGATGCTGGCGCCGTTCCCGGGGATTCGTCAGCTGTCGGTGTTCGCCGCCGTGGGGCTCAGCGCCTCGTGCCTGACGGTGATTTTCTGGCATCCGTGGCTGTGTCGCGGCCTGCCGGTGCGTCCGGTCCCGGCAAGGGTGCTGATGCTGCGCTGGCTGGCGGCGTGGCGGCGCGACAGGCGTCTGTCTGTGGGTCTGCCGGTTGCGCTGGCGCTGCTGGCGGTAGCGGGTATGGCCACCCTGCGGATCGATGACGATATCGCCCAGCTGCAGGCGCTGCCGCAGGATATTCTGGCGCAGGAAAAAGCCATCACCGCCCTCACCGGGCAGAGCGTCGATCAGAAATGGTTCGTGGTGCATGGCGTCTCGGCCCAGCAAACTCTGGAGCGGCTGGAGGCCTTTACCCCGGCGCTGGCCCGGGCGCAGCAGGCGGGTGACCTGACGTCGTGGCGCACCCTGCCGCTGAACTCGCTGAAGAGGCAGGAAAGCGATCTGGCGCTGCTAAAAAGCGGGGTCCCGGCGGTAACGACAGTGTTGCAACGCGCCGGCATGACAACGATTTCAGCCGATCTGAACGCCATGCCGGTGCAGGTTGAGGCCTGGCTTGCCAGCCCGGCCAGTGAAGGCTGGCGGCTGCTGTGGCTGACCCTCCCCGACGGGCAAAGCGGCGTACTGGTACCGGTCAATGGGGTCAACAACAGTCCCGCCCTGGCGGCGCTGGCCGACAAATATCCGGGCGTGGTGTGGGTGGATCGCAAGGCGAGCTTTGACAGCCTGTTTGCCCTCTATCGCACGGTGCTGACCGGGCTGCTGGTTGTCGCGTTAGCGGTGATCGCCTGCGGGGCAATGCTGCGCCTCGGCTGGCGCAAAGGGCTGATAAGTCTGGTGCCGTCGGTGCTGTCGCTGGGCTGTGGCCTGGCGGCGCTGGCCGTGACGGGCCATCCGCTGAATCTGTTCTCGCTGCTGGCGCTGGTGCTGGTGCTCGGGATCGGTATCAACTACACCCTGTTTTTCAGCAACCCGCGCGGCACGCCGCTGACCTCGATGCTGGCGATCACCCTGGCGATGCTGACCACGATTTTGACCCTCGGCATGCTGGTATTCAGCACTACCCAGGCCATCAGCAGCTTTGGAGTGGTGCTGGTCAGCGGTATTTTTACCGCCTTCCTGTTGGCGCCGCTGGCGATGCCGACTAAAAAAGAGAGAACACGATGAGGCCTTTATACCGTGCCATCGCCCTGATCGGCGTGCTGTTGCTGGTGGGTTGTGGTTCATCCACGCAGAATACCGACGCTGCTCGCCCGCAGGCGTGGCTGCAGCCCGGCACCAAAGTGACGCTGCCTGCGCCGGGCATCACCCCGACGCTCAATTCGCAGCAGCTGCTGACCGGCCGTTTCAACGGCAAAACCCAGTCGCTGCTGGTGATGCTGAATGCCGACGGGCATAAAATTACCCTGGCCGGACTGTCATCGGTAGGAATTCGTTTGTTCCTTGTCACCTATGATCAAACGGGGATCCATACTGAACAGTCGATTGTTGTGCCGCAGCTGCCTCCGGCCAGCCAGGTGCTGGCGGACGTGATGCTCAGCCACTGGCCCATCAGCGCCTGGCAGCCGCAGTTGCCGAAAGGCTGGACGCTGCAGGACAAGGGCGACCGCCGCGAGCTGCGCAATGCCCGCGGCACGCTGGTGACGGAGGTGGTTTACCTGCAGCGTAAAGGTCAGCGCGCGCCGATCAGCATCGAACAGCACGTCTTTAATTACCACATCACCATTCAATATCTGGGTGACTGAGATGATCTACATTTCTGCCGTTGGCCTGGTCAACGCGCTCGGCAACGGACCTGACGAGATTGCCGCTAATCTGACGCGCGGCGTTGCACCCGGGATGCGTATTCGCCGCGGCTGGTTACAGAACCAGGATGCGGTGCTGGGGGGCGTCGAGGGTGATTTACCGGCGATCCCGGATAGCTATGCTGCGCACCGCACGCGCAATAATCAGCTGCTGCTGGCCGCGCTGGCGCAGATCCAGTCTGCCGTGGACGACGCCATTGCCCGTTTCGGTCGGGAACGCATTGCCGTGGTGCTGGGCACCAGTACCTCAGGGCTCGACGAGGGTGATGAACATGTGCGCCTGACGCAGAACGGCGAAGCCAGCCTTCACTGGCAGTATTCCCAGCAGGAGCTGGGCGATCCGTCGCGTTTTCTGGCGAGCTGGCTCACGCTGGAAGGCCCGGCCTATACCCTCTCGACCGCCTGCTCCTCCAGCGCGCGGGCAATCATCAGCGGCCGACGGTTGATTGACGCCGGGCTGGTGGATATCGCCATTGTCGGCGGGGCGGATACGCTAAGCCGGATGCCGGTCAATGGCTTTAACAGCCTTGAATCGCTGTCCACCACCCTGTGCGAGCCCTTTGGCCGCGATCGCCGGGGCATCACCATTGGCGAAGCGGCCGCCCTGATGGTGCTGACCCGCGAGCCGCAGCCGGTGGCGTTACTGGGCGTCGGGGAGTCGAGCGATGCGTACCATATTTCGGCCCCGCATCCCCAGGGCGAAGGGGCGATCCACGCCATGACTCAGGCCCTGAACGACGGGGGAATAAAACCGGACGAGGTAGGCTACATCAACCTGCACGGCACCGCGACACCGCTCAACGACAGGATTGAATCCCAGGTGGTGCATGACCTGTTTGGCGACACCGTACCCTGCAGTTCAACCAAGCATCTGACCGGCCACACGCTGGGGGCGGCGGGGATCACCGAGGCCGCGTTGAGCTGGCTGATTCTGACCCGCGACCTGCCGCTGCCTGCCCAGGATTTCGACCGTTATGCGCCCGATCCAAGGCTCGCCGCCTGCGGTCTGCTGCATCAGCCTGTGGCCTTGAAAAAAGCGACGATCATGTCTAATTCATTCGCCTTCGGCGGCAATAATGTCAGCATCTTGCTGGGGAGAGTGTCATGAGTTATTTACCACCAGGCGACTACCTGCCCCACGACGCGCCGATGCTGCTGCTGGAGTCGGTGGAAAGCGTTAGCGAAGAGGCGGCTGTCTGCCGGGTAACGGTCAGCGGCCAGGGGGTGTTGGCCCCCTTCCTGAATGCTGAGGGCTGCCTGCCGGGTTGGTACGCGCTGGAGCTGATGGCCCAGACCGTGGGCGTCTGGTCTGGCTGGCATCGTCAGCAGCAGGGGCGCAGCAGCATCACGCTCGGCATGGTGTTGGGCGCCCGGGAACTGGTGTGCGCAGCAGGGCAGTTCCCGGCCAACAGTCTGTTAACCGTGAGCATCAAACTGCTGATGCAGGATGAACGCTTTGGCAGTTTCGAATGTGCTATCACCGCCGACGGTTGCACGCTGGCAACCGGCCGGGTCAATACCTTTAAGCCCACCCACGAAGAGTTAACCTCGCTTTTTAATCAGGGAGCACGCGCATGAGTCGTTCCGTTCTGGTTACCGGCGCCAGCAAAGGCATTGGCCGGGCCATCGCCATGAAACTGGCTGCTGATGGGTTTACCGTTGGGGTCCATTATCACCGTGACGCCGCAGGCGCACAGGACACCCTTAGCGCCATCGAACAGGCGGGCGGCAGTGGCCGCGTGCTGTCGTTTGACGTGGGCAACCGGGAGCAGTGCCGCGAGGTGCTGGAGCAGGAAATCGCCACCTTTGGCGCCTGGTATGGCGTGGTCAGTAACGCTGGGATCGCCCGCGATGGCGCCTTCCCGGCACTGAGCGACGACGACTGGGACAGCGTGATCCACACCAATCTCGACAGCTTTTATAACGTCATCCACCCCTGCATTATGCCGATGATTGGCCGACGCTCGGGCGGGCGTATCATCACCCTGTCTTCCGTTTCCGGGCTGATGGGCAATCGCGGCCAGGTGAACTACAGCGCGGCGAAAGCGGGGATTATCGGTGCCACCAAAGCGCTGGCGATTGAGCTGGCGAAGCGCAAAATTACCGTCAACTGCATCGCACCGGGGCTGATTGATACCGGGATGATCGAGATGGAAGAGGCCGCGCTGCAAGAGGCGATGGCCATCATCCCAATGAAACGAATGGGCCACGCGGACGAAGTCGCTGGGCTGGCCAGCTATCTGATGTCTGATATTGCGGGCTATGTCACCCGCCAGGTCATTTCCATTAATGGGGGCATGCTATGACGCGTCGCGTGGTGATTACAGGCATGGGTGGCGTCACCGCCTTCGGTGAGGACTGGCAGTCGGTTGCGGCACGCTTACTGCAATATGAAAACGCCGTGCGCAAAATGCCGGAATGGGCGGTTTATGACGGTCTTCAGACCTTGCTGGGGGCGCCAGTCGATGACTTTGCCCTGCCGGAACACTACACCCGCAAGCGCATCCGCTCGATGGGCAGGGTGTCGCTGATGTCGACCCGCGCCACCGAGCTGGCGCTGGCGCAGGCCGGACTGATTGACGATCCGGTACTCACCCACGGCGAAACCGGGATTGCCTACGGCTCATCCACCGGCAGCACCGGTCCGGTTAGCGACTTCGCCACCATGCTCACCGAAAAACACACCAGTAACATCACCGGCACCACCTATGTGCAGATGATGCCGCATACCACAGCGGTGAACACCGGGCTGTTCTTCGGCCTGCGCGGGCGGGTGATCCCGACCTCCAGCGCCTGCACCTCCGGCAGCCAGGCGATCGGTTACGCCTGGGAAGCCATTCGCCACGGTTATCAAACGGTGATGGTCGCAGGCGGCGCAGAAGAGCTCTGTCCGTCAGAAGCGGCAGTGTTCGATACGTTGTTCGCCACCAGCCAGCGCAACGACGCGCCGAAACTCACCCCGTCACCGTTTGATACACAGCGCGACGGTCTGGTGATTGGCGAAGGTGCCGGGACACTGATTCTTGAAGAGCTGGAGCATGCGAAAGCGCGTGGCGCGACGATCTACGGTGAAATCGTGGGCTTCGCCACCAACTGCGACGCGGCGCATATCACCCAGCCGCAGCGGGAAACCATGCTGATCTGCATGGAGAAGTCGCTGAAAATAGCCGGACTCAGCCCGCGTGAGATCGGCTACATTTCCGCACACGGCACGGCAACCGACCGGGGCGATATTGCCGAAAGCCAGGCCACTGCCGCGCTTTTCGGCGACAACGTGCCGATTTCATCGTTAAAGAGCTATTTTGGCCATACGCTCGGGGCCTGCGGCGCGCTGGAAGCCTGGATGAGTGTGCAGATGATGCGCGAGGGCTGGTTTGCCCCGACCCTGAATTTAAGACAACCGGATGAGCAATGTGGCGCATTAGATTATATTATGGGGAAAGCCCGTCATATTGACTGCGAATATCTGCAAAGCAACAACTTCGCGTTCGGCGGCATTAATACCTCCATTATCATTAAACGCTGGGCGTGACTATGTACCAGTTTCTACTGGGAAAGATTTCTACTCTCAGCGCTGACCCTCTGGCGTCAGCGCTGGCCGAACAGGCACCACAGGGCGCGCGTCGCCTTCCCTGGCTGGCCGGACGGACTCTGCTCGCCCGGGCGCTGTCTCCTTCTCCGGTGCCGGACATTGTCTTTGGCGAACAGGGCAAACCCGCGTTCGTCGATGCTCATCCGTACTGGTTTAACCTGAGCCACAGCGGGGATGATATTGCCCTGCTGCTGAGCGATGAAGGCGAAGTGGGCTGCGACATTGAAGTGGTTCGCCCACGCGACAACTGGCAGGCGCTGGCCAATGCGGTCTTTAGCGTGGCCGAGCACGATGAACTGGAACGTGAAACGCCCGAAGACAAGCTGGCGGCGTTCTGGCGCATCTGGACGCGCAAAGAGGCGATTGTTAAACAGCGCGGCGGCAGCGCCTGGCAGATTGTCAGTATCGACAGCACCTTTGCTTCCGCACTGAGCATCAGCCACTGTCAGTACGGTGCGCTCAGCCTGGCGGTCTGCACGCCGACGCCGTTTACGCTTCATCACGATGCTCTGCGCCTGCTGTAACCTTTTTCCCACCTGCTACGCTTAATGGTCTGACTTTGCTAACAACATGGAGCAGACCATGAAAATCGATCTTACGGGAAAAGTAGCGTTGGTCACCGCCTCCACCGGCGGTATCGGCTTCGCTATCGCCAGAGGGCTGGCGGAGAGCGGCGCAGAGGTGATCCTCAACGGGCGCAGCATCGACTCGGTCAACCGGGGCATTCAGCATCTCCAGCAATCGCTGCCCGGCAGTCAACTGCGGGCGGCGATTGCCGATCTCAGCACCCCTGAAGGCGTGGAAGCGCTACTGAAAGTGGCGTCCGACGTCGATATCCTGGTGAACAACGCCGGGATCTACGGACCCGAAGATTTTTACACCACCGCCGACGAGGCCTGGGATAACTACTGGCAAACCAACGTGATGTCCGGGGTGCGCCTGTCCCGCGCCCTGCTGCCCGGCATGGTGCAAAAAGGCTGGGGCCGGGTGGTGTTTATCTCCTCGGAGTCGGCCTGCAACATCCCGGCGGACATGATCCACTACGGGGTGACCAAAACCGCCCAGCTGTCGCTGGCACGCGGGCTGGCGAAATTTGTCGCCGGGAGCGGCGTCACCGTCAACAGCGTATTGCCCGGCCCGACGATGTCTGACGGCTTTGCCGAAATGATGAAAGACGAGATCGAGAAAACCGGCAAATCGCTGGAGACGCTGGCGAAAGAGTTTGTGATGGCTCATCGCCCGAGCTCGGTGATCCAGCGTGCCGCCACGGTCGATGAGGTGGCAAACATGGTGGTTTACGTCTGTTCACCGCAGGCCTCCGCCACCTCCGGCGCGGCGCTGCGCGTCGATGGCGGCGTAATAGACGATATTATCTAGCGGGCAAGCCGCCCGCCCTCTGGCGGGTGGCATCTGGCCTCAAAGCAGGTAAACTGACGGGCAGAATATGTCTTCCAGCTAAGATCACGTTATGACCAATATGATTGCCGATGAGGCAGTAGCAAAATCCAGTGTGCTTTCTGTTTTTGATTTTGACGGCACGCTGACGCATCACGACAGTTTTATCCCTTTCTTACGCTTTGCGTTCGGTAAACGCTATTTTGCCGGCCGTCTGGTGCGGATGGCCTTGCCCACGCTGCACTGCGTGCGCCGTAAGCTGACCCGTGACGAGCTTAAAGAGGTGCTGATCAAGACCTTCCTGACCGGCGTGGATGAGCGCTGGCTGCGCCAGCAGGCGGATCTGTTCTGTGAAAAATACTGGGCCAGGCTGATGCGCCCGGCAGGCGTGATTGCGGTGGCGACGGAAGTGAACTCCGGGGCCGAAGTGACGATCTGTTCTGCGTCACCGGCGCTGGTGCTGCAGCCGTTTGCCGACAAGCTCGGCATTAAGCTTATCGGCACCCAGCTGGAAGTGAAAAACGGCAAGCTGACCGGCCGGATCACCGGCCATAACTGCCGCTGCGGGCAGAAGGTCTCAAGGCTGGAACACGTTTACGGCAGCCTGACGAACTACCATCTGCGCGCCTGGGGCGATACGCGCGGGGATCATGAGCTGCTGGCCGCGGCACAGGATCCGCACTGGCGTCATTTCCATCACCCGCGCGCGCGCCGTAATTCGCCGATCAAGCTGTAAAATGCGCCGGGCGGCGGCTTCGCCTGACCCGGCCTACATCCCCGCAAAAGCCATCAGGCTTCGCGTTTACCCGGGAACAGCAGGCTCGCCACAATCCCGGCGGCCAGCACGCCCAGCACCACTAACAGACTCGCCGTGGCACCGATGCCATAGCCGTGATGCCAGAAGTGATCCGTAGCATTCAGGCCAAGCTTAAACGCCACGAAGAACAGCAGCGCGATCACCGCTTTCTCCAGATGCACCAGATACTGCTTCAGCGCTTCCAGCACGAAGTAAAGCGTACGCAGGCCGAGGATCGCGAACATCATCGCGCTGTAGATAATCAGCGGTTCGCGGCTGACGGCGATAATCGCTGGCACCGAGTCAAACGCAAACATCACGTCTGACAGCTCAACCACCGCCACGCAGAGCAGCAGCGGCGTGGCATAGCGCTTCGCCTTCTTCACCCGCCCAACCATTACGTCCTGGTTCTCTGGCTTCGCCAGTTCTACATCAACCTCTTTCTGGCTTAACAGGAAAGCGTGGCCGGTGATTTTTGGCCAGATCGGGTAGAAGCGTTTTACCGCCCGGTACGCCAGATGCTGGGAGTAATCCTCAATTGCATCCTGCTCTTCGCCGCGCTTGAGCATCATCACCGCCGTCCAGGCCACGATCAGGGCAAAGACCACTTCGACATACGGCCCCAGGCTCAGCAGGCTGGTGCCGATAGCCACGAAAATCCCGCGGAACACGATGGCGCCAATCACGCCCCAGTAGAGCACCCGATGACGATACTGATCCGGCACGCCAAACCAGGCAAAGATCGCCATCATCACGAACAGGTTATCGACCGACAGCACCTCTTCCAGCGCATAACCGGTGAGGAACAGGCTTGCCACTTCCGCACCGTGGTGAACATACAGGAACCCGGCGAAGGCCATCGCGGTCATGACCCAGAAGATCGACCAGAGCGACGCGCTTTTCAGCGAAATCGGTTTGTTGTGACGGTGCATAAAGAGGTCGATAAACATCGCCCCTACCGCCATAACCACAAAGACAACAACGGTTTCCGTCGGGAAACCGAGATGAGCAGATGCCATACACAACCCTTTTAGAAGACAAAATACAAACCATGCAGACTGGCGAAGCCAGTGAAGAAAAGAGGGGACTGTCGGCAGTCTTCTCCCCTTAAGAAGTAAAACCCGGCGCAGGCTGTACCCGCGCAAGGTTGTGCATTTTACCTCACATCAATGCGGTTCTGCCATCGGCGGGTGGGGGGTTTATTGGCTCATGCCACGCAGGCGCTGCAGGACGGCCACCAGCACCGCGACCGACCAGCCGACCATCAGCGCCCCGACCAACCCTTCGACCCCACCGACCAGCCGCCAGTGCTCCGGCAGGGTGACATCGCCATACCCGACGGTGGCGTAGCTGACCAGCGAGAAGTAGAAGCTGGTATTCCAGTCCGGTAGCGCCTTGACGTACCAGTAAAATCCGGCAAACAGGCTGGCTTCAATCAGATGGGCAAACAGCACGGAAATGACGATGGCGACATTGCGGCAGACAATGCGGATCACCGATTCAACGCCGAGGTTAATGTACTTGAGGACGATAAACATCCACGTCGAATGAATGATGACCGTCAGGGTGATCAACGTTGTCACGCTCAAAAGCAGCATATCGGGTACTCGCAGAGCCGCAGGCAGTGAGGAAGGCGCAATGGTTGAAGCATAGCGGATCTGCTTCTGACGATAACGCCTGATAACGCTTTTTTATCCTCTGACCGTCAGCTCCTGTGCGCAGGCCCATGCACTCGCCCAGGCCCACTGGAAGTTGTAGCCGCCGAGCCAACCGGTAACGTCCATCACTTCGCCGATAAAGAACAGCCCCGGCACGTTACGCGCTTCCATGGTGCGTGAGGAGAGTTCATGGGTATCGACGCCGCCCAGCGTCACTTCCGCCGTGCGATACCCTTCGGTACCGTTTGGCTGCACGCGCCAGGCGCTCAACGTTTCCACCAGCGTTTGCTGATCGCGACTGTTGAGCTGCTTCAGCGACACGTCCGGGATTTGACCCAGCAGCTGCAGACACTCCACCAGCCGCTTCGGCAGTTGCATCGCCAACGTGTTTTTCAAGCTCTGGTTAGGATGCTCCGCACGCTGCGCGTCGAGGAAGCTCTCCAGATCGCAGTCAGGCACTAAGTTGACGCTGACGAACTCACCCGGCTGCCAGTAGCTGGAAATTTGCAGCACTGCCGGGCCGGACAGGCCGCGATGGGTAAACAGCAGGTTTTCCCGGAACACCGTCCCGTCTTCGGCGGTGATCACCGACGGCACCGAGACGCCAGACAGCGTTTGCAGCTGTTCCAGCAACGGTTTATGCAGCGTGAACGGCACCAGCCCGGCGCGGGTCGGTAATACCTTCAAACCAAACTGTTCGGCAATTTTATAGCCGAAAGGCGTTGCCCCCAGCCCCGGCATCGAGAGCCCGCCGCTGGCGATCACCAGATTGGGGGTGCTCACCGTTTCGCCATTCAGCGCTAAGGTGTATCCCGTCTCGTCACGGGCCACATCCAGCACTTCGCTGCGTAATCGCAGGGTAACCTGGCCTTTTTCACACTCCGCCAGCAGCATATCGACGATTTGTTGCGCGGAATCATCACAAAAAAGCTGGCCCAGCGTTTTCTCGTGCCAGGCGATACCGTGCTTGCCCACCATGTCGATAAAGTCCCACTGGGTGTAGCGTGCAAGGGCAGATTTGCAAAAATGGCGGTTTTGGCTGAGATAGGCCGCGGGTTCGATATAAAGATTAGTAAAGTTGCAGCGCCCGCCGCCCGACATCAGGATTTTACGGCCCGCCTTTTTGCCGTTATCGAGCAGCAGAACCCGGCGCCCCGCCTGTCCGGCCATCGCCGCACAGAATAATCCCGCTGCACCGGCGCCAATTACAATGGCATCATACTTTTCCACGTCTCGATCCTCTTGTTTTAAGGGCGCGAATTGTAAAGTTTCATCAAGAATCGCACCAGTGCATTATCCATGATCATATTTATTTACTTGAAATATAAAATATAATTGTTTTACTACCGCGCTAAGTTAGGTAGGGATTTGAAAAAAAGTCTATATTTCACTTTGCCCGTTGCGCATTTGTCCTGGATAATGCGCCGCGTTCATGTCCTCAAGATGGCGTAACGTCCTATGCTACATTTGTTTGCCGGCCTGGATTTACATACCGGGCTATTACTAGTGCTTGCTCTGGTCTTTGTATTGTTTTACGAAGCAATCAACGGCTTCCATGACACTGCAAACGCAGTGGCAACCGTAATCTACACACGTGCTTTACGATCGCAAGTTGCGGTGGTGATGGCGGCGGTGTTTAACTTCTTTGGCGTTCTTCTTGGAGGTCTGAGCGTAGCCTACGCCATCGTGCATATGCTGCCAACGGATCTACTGTTGAATGTCAGCTCCGGCCATGGCCTTGCTATGGTGTTCTCCTTGCTGTTTGCTGCAATTATCTGGAACCTCGGTACCTGGTATTTCGGCCTGCCGGCATCCAGTTCTCACACCCTGATCGGCGCCATCATCGGTATTGGTTTAACCAATGCGCTGTTGACCGGTACGTCGGTGGTTGATGCGCTGAACATTCCTAAAGTCATCGGTATTTTTGGTTCCCTGATTATTTCTCCGATCGTCGGTCTGGTCGTTGCAGGGGGGCTGATTTTCCTGCTGCGTCGTTACTGGAGCGGTACCAAAAAACGCGCCCGTATCCACCTGACGCCTGCTGAGCGTGAAAAGAAAGACGGCAAGAAAAAGCCGCCATTCTGGACGCGTATTGCCCTGATCATTTCTGCTATCGGCGTGGCCTTCTCTCACGGCGCGAACGACGGTCAGAAAGGCATTGGTCTGGTCATGCTGGTACTGATTGGCGTGGCCCCTGCGGGCTTCGTGGTGAATATGAATGCCTCCGGCTACGAAATTACCCGTACCCGTGATGCGGTCAACAACGTGGAAACTTACTTCCAACAGCGTCCCGATTTGCTGAAGAAAGTGACCGGTGTGGATCAGCTGATCCCGTCTCCGGAAGCGGGCGCAACCACTGCACCTGGCGAGTTCCATTGTCACCCGGCTAACGCAGTCAATGCGCTGGAACGTGCCAAAGGCATGCTGACGGATATCGAAAGCTACGACAAACTGTCCGTAGAGCAACGTGGCCAGCTGCGCCGCATCATGCTGTGCATTTCGGATGTGACTGACAAGGTGGCCAAGCTGCCTGAAGTCAACGCTGACGACAAGCGTCTGCTGAAGAAGCTGAAAGTCGACATGCTGAATACCATTGAGTACGCGCCAATCTGGATCATCATGGCGGTCGCGCTGGCTCTGGGTATCGGTACGATGATTGGCTGGCGTCGCGTCGCAACGACTATCGGCGAGAAGATCGGTAAGAAAGGCATGACGTATGCGCAGGGTATGTCCGCGCAGATGACAGCCGCTGTATCTATCGGTCTGGCAAGCTATACCGGTATGCCGGTGTCGACTACCCACGTCCTCTCATCATCCGTGGCAGGTACCATGCTGGTTGATGGCGGTGGTCTGCAACGCAAAACCGTCACCAGCATCCTGATGGCCTGGGTCTTCACCCTTCCGGCGTCCATCCTGCTGTCAGGCGGACTGTACTGGATCTCCCTGCAGTTCTTGTAATCGCAGGCAGAGAAAGAGAAAAGCGGGTCAGGAAACTGGCCCGCTTTTTTTTGTGCTCAATGCCAGATGAGGAGAGCAACCATGCTCACCACCACCAGGCCGCACAGGGCGCTGGTCAAGATAAACTGACGGCGCAGACGCTCGCAGCGACGGATAAATTCATCATCATGATGATCGCGATAGCGCTGGGCGTAGATATACCATACCAGGCGCATCTGTTTGCTGGGCTGTCCATGCGAGGTGAAAAAGCCGCCCCCATCTACATATTGATACAACAGCGGATCGCAGCCACGAAGTACCACTAATAGCGCGCGCAAAGATGAGAAATAACGCGCCATATTCACGATGCAAACCACACATAACGCCCAAAACAATGCGACGGTGCTAATCATACTTCCTCCCCGGCGTCCGCCCACGGAGCAATGCCCCGGGACTACCGCACCCATGCCCTGACAGACGGTTCAGTGAAAGAGAGACACAAAAACCGATCGGTTTCACATTTTAATATCCGACCGGCTTATTCAATAGTGTAGGAGATCCGTTAATTTTTTTGCCACATGGTTATTCGTTATCAACTCCAGTGCTTGAAAATTTTGTTCAACTGGGCCGTAATGAATGCACAGACAACTGCTACACGCATGGGTCATCGATCACTTAAGGAAGGAGTAACACTATGGCGTATAAACACATTCTCATCGCGGTTGACCTCTCCCCGGAGAGCAAAGTGCTGGTTGATAAAGCCGTATCCATGGCACGTCCGTACAATGCGAAAGTTTCCCTGATTCACGTGGACGTTAATTACTCTGATCTCTATACCGGCCTTATCGACGTCAATCTTGGCGATATGCAAAAGCGCATCTCCGAAGAGACACATCAGGCCCTGAGCGAACTGTCCACCAATGCCGGTTATCCGATTACGGAGACCCTGAGCGGCAGCGGTGACCTCGGCCAGGTGCTGGTCGATGCAATTAAGAAATACGATATGGATCTGGTGGTTTGCGGTCATCACCAGGATTTCTGGAGCAAGCTGATGTCGTCAGCGCGTCAGCTGATCAACACCGTCCACGTGGATATGTTGATTGTGCCGCTGCGCGACGAAGAAGACGAGTAAGTGTGTCTTGCCGGGCGGCGCTGCGCTTGCCCGGCCTACGAGGCAAATGCAAAACGGCAACCAGGTTGCCGTTTTTAATGTTTGTTCCCTTTCCCTGTGGGCTGACCAATCCCCAGTAATTTTTAATCTTAAAGCAACGGAATAACGACAAGAGAATAAATCACTTACAGCGATACCCTGGTCCGGCTGAAAATCGCCGAAGCGTTTCCTGGAGGCCGGGGCGAGGCGCATGGATGCGCCGAGAGGGCGTGACCTACATGGATGTAGGATCGCGCCCGACCCGAAGCCGGAAGGAATAAGCTGAGGGTATCGCGTAGCGACGATTTTCTTGCCGGGAGCCCGGGTAGCCAG
>NZ_JBOGBT010000010.1:0-4396 GCF_051656365.1 Silvania sp.
CGCCCGCGCCACGCTGATGAGCAACCTCGGCTGGAGCAACCTGAATGACGTCAGCAACGCCTTCCCGGAGAAACTGGCCCGCAGCTGCGAGGTGGGCGAACCGGACGATCGGCTGGTACCGGCGGTGTTAGCCTCCTGGGCGCAGGCGGGCGTCGCGCAGGCCAACCTCGATTACGCCAACGCCCAGATGACCCCGACCGTCTCGCTGGATCCAGAGGTGCGCCACTACATGAACAATCGCTACGCCGGGCACGACACGCTGGATAAAACCCAGTACTCGGTGGGGGTGAACGTGCAGATGCCCATTTACCAGGGCGGCGGCCTGAGCGCCCGGCGCAACGCCGCCGGACACGCGGTGGAGGCGGCCCAGTCCAACATTCAGCGCACCCGGCTCGACGTGCGCCAGAAGCTGCTCGAGTCCCGCAGCCAGGTGATGAGCCTGATGAGCACCCTGCAGATCCAGTCCCGCCAGGAGACGCTGAGCCAGCGCACCCGGGAACTCTATCAGCAGCAGTATCTCGACCTCGGTTCCCGTCCTCTGCTGGACGTGCTGAACGCCGAGCAGGAGGTCTTCCAGACCCGCTTTACCCAGTGGCAAACCGCCGGACAGCTGCACCAGCTCCAGCTTAACTGCCTGTATAACACCGGCCGCCTGCGTAACGCTTTCGACCTTGAGAACCGCACCATTCAGTCCGTGGAGATCCAGCCATGATGCGAGACGATATCCTGCAGGAGGACGCACTGACGCAAGAGGCGCTGGAGCACTGGGCGCAGGCGTTTGGCTATGTCGCCACCCGTTACCGTGTGGCCTGCTCCCCCGGGGCGCTGGTCGCCAGCGCCCCCTGGCTGCAGGGCAAAACCAAAATCCCGGCGCTGACCGGGCTGGCCCGCGATGCCGGACTGTCGTTCAGGGTGCTGAACAACGGCCAGGAGGCGATCAACAGCTGGCGTCTGCCGGTGGTGGTGGAACTTAACGACGGCAAAATCGGGGTCATTGAGCACTTCGACGGGGAAGACACCCTCGACGTCTGCTTCTTTGACGACAAGGCCCAGACCAACCGCATCTCGCTGGCGGGGCTGCTGCCCGCCATTCATCAGGTGGTGGCCCTTCGCCCGCTGGCGGCGCTGAAAGACAGCCGCGTTGATGCCTATATTTCCAAATACCGCCCGGACTGGCTGTACCGGCTGGTGATGCGCGATCTGCGCCCGTACGGCTGGGTGATGCTGGCGGCGCTGTTCATCAACCTGCTGTCGCTGGCCGGGATTTTGTTCTCGATGCAGGTGTATGACCGGGTGATCCCCGCCCAGTCCTACCCTACGCTGTACGTGCTGACCATTGGCGTGCTGATCGCCACCCTGTTTGGCTTTATCCTGCGCCTCGCCCGCTGCCATATTATGGATTTGCTGGGTAAACGCGCCGACCTGCGCGTCTCGGACAGAGTCTTCGGCCATGCCCTGCGTCTGCGCAACAGCGCGGTGCCGCGCTCCACCGGCAGCTTTATTTCCCAGCTGCGCGAGCTGGAGCAGATCCGCGAGATGGTCACCTCGTCCACCATCTCCACCATCGTCGACCTGCCCTTCTTCTTCCTGTTCGTGGTGGTGCTGGCGATCATTGCCCCGTCACTGGCGTGGATCGCCCCAGTGGCTGCGGTGCTGATGGTGCTGCCGGGCCTGCTGCTGCAGAAAAAGCTGGCGGTGCTGGCGAAGCAGTCAGCCCATGAATCAACCCTGCGCAACGCGGTGCTGGTCGAGAGCGTGCAGGGGCTGGAGGACATTAAGCTGATGCAGGCGGAGAACCGTTTTCTGCAGCAGTGGAACAGCTACATTCAGATCACCGCCGAGTCGGGCCTGAAGACCCGCGAGCTGACCCAGGGCTTAATCAGCTGGGGGATGACTATTCAGAGCCTGGTGTACGCCGCGGTGATCGTGGTGGGTGCGCCGATGGTGATCGAAGGCGAGATGACCACCGGTGCGGTGGTGGCCGCCTCGATGCTGGCCTCAAGGATGATCGCCCCGATGGCGACCCTCTGCGGCGTGCTGGCGCGCTGGCAGCAGGTGAAGGCCGCCAAAGAAGGACTGGACAACATTATGCAGCTCCCGACCGAAAACCAGCGGGAAGAGACGCCGATCCGCCGGGACGTGCTGCGCGGCCACTATCTGTTTGAGCAGGCGCAGTTTGCCTACGCGGGCGACGTGCAGAACCCGGCCCTGCGCATCAACCGGCTGGAGATCAAGCCCGGCGAGCGTGTCGCCCTGCTGGGCCGCAACGGCGCGGGCAAATCGACCCTGCTGCAGGCAATGGTAGGCGGAATGGATCTGACCGGAGGCGAACTGCGTCTCGACGGCCTGAGCCTGCCGCATCTCGACATGGCGGACGTGCGCCGCAACGTGGGCCTGATGAGCCAGAACGCGCGGCTGTTTTACGGCACCCTGCGCGAGAACATCACCCTCGGGATGCCGCGCGCTACCGACGAGGAAATCTTTGCCGTGCTGGAGATGTGCGGCGCGGCGAGTTTTGTGCAGAAGCTGGCGAAGGGGCTGGATCACCCGATTATGGAGAATGGCGTCGGGCTCTCCGGCGGCCAGCGCCAGTCGATTTTGCTGGCACGTATGTTCCTGCGCGATCCGAATATCGTCCTGCTGGATGAACCCACCGCCTCGCTGGATGAACACACCGAGCGCGAATTTATCCAGCGCCTCGGCCAGTGGTTGGGCAACCGCACGCTGATTGTCGCCACCCACCGGGTGCCGATGCTGGAGCTGGTCGAACGGGTGGTGGTGCTGAAAGAGGGGATGCTGGTGATGGATGCGCCGAAGGCGCAGGCGCTGAACAACAGCCGGATGGCGCAACAGCAGGCGAATGGACGGGAGTGGAAAAATGAAAACCAATCAGCATGATGCCGCCGCGATGGACGACCTGGACAATTCGCTGGATACCGAGACCGGCTACAGCGGTGCGCGACGGATTGTGGTCTACACCCTGCTGCTGTTTATCATCGCCGGGGTGTGGGCGTGGTACGGCATTCTCGACGAAGTCTCGACCGGGACCGGGAAGGTGATCCCCAGCTCCCGCGAGCAGGTGCTGCAGTCGCTCGACGGGGGGATCCTCGCCGAGCTGAAAGTCCACGAAGGGGATCAGGTCAACGCCGGGCAGGTGCTGGCGCGTCTCGACCCGACCCGCTCGGAATCGAACGTGGGGGAAAGCGCAGCCCGCTATCGCGCCTCGCTCGCCTCCAGCGCCCGTCTGCATGCCGAAGTGAACGATCAGCCTCTCGCCTTCCCGACCTCGCTGGCGAAATGGACCGATCTGATCGCCGCCGAAACCCGGTTGTATAAATCCCGTCGTGAGCAGCTTGAGGACTCCCAGCGCGAACTGCGTCAGGCGCTGGATCTGGTGAATGCGGAGCTGGGGATCACCCAGCGGCTGGTGAAAACCGGTGCCGCCAGCCACGTAGAAGCCCTGCGCCTGCAGCGGCAGAAAAGCGACCTTGAACTGCGCCTCACCGACTTACGCTCGCAGTATTACGTGCAGGCGCGCGAGGCGCTGTCCAAATCGAATGCCGAAGTGGACATGCTCTCGGCGATCCTGAAGGGGCGTGAAGACTCGGTGACCCGTCTGACGGTGACCTCCCCGGTGCGCGGGATTGTGAAAAACATCAAGGTGACCACCATCGGCGGCGTCATCCCGCCGAACGGGGAGCTGATGGAGATTGTGCCGGTGGACGACCACCTGCTGATTGAAACCCGCCTGTCCCCGCGCGACATTGCCTTTATCCACCCGGAGCAGAAAGCGCTGGTGAAAATCACCGCCTACGATTACGCCATCTACGGCGGGCTGGACGGCGTGGTGGAGACCATCTCGCCGGACACTATTCAGGACGAGGCCAAGCCGGAAGTGTTCTATTACCGGGTGTTTATCCGCACCGGCCAGGATTATCTGGTGAATAAAGCGGGCAGACATTTTTCGATTGTGCCGGGGATGATTGCGACGGTGGATATCAAGACCGGCGAGAAGTCGGTGCTGGATTATATGATCAAGCCGTTTAACCGGGCCAAAGAGGCATTAAGGGAGCGGTAACGGTTTTCTCCGCTGAGGGATCCCCACAATAAGATTGGCACGGTCGGCCCCCCTCTCCATTCAGGGCTGAGGGATCCCCAGTAATTTTCTTATCCTTAAAGCAATGGAATAATTACAGGATAATAAGAGACTTGCAGCGACTACCTGGTCCGGCTGAAAATCGCCGAAGCGTTTCCTGTAGGCCGGGGCGAGGCGCATGGATGCGCCGAGAGGGCGTGACCTACATGGATGTAGGATCGCGCCCGACCCGAAGCCGGAAGGAATAAGCTGAGGGTATCGCGTAGCGACGATTTTCTTGCCGGGAGCCCGGGTAGCCAG